>DAIRVF010000014.1:0-15185 GCA_036802965.1 Zestosphaera sp. | reverse complement strand
GTTGTATAAATTTTAGTGTGTGAGTTCATGTTTGAATTTGGTGATTAATGTGAGATTTGAGTCTGCGTCGGTTCCGGTTGATGAGTCAGGTAGGCAGTACCACCTGAACGTGAGGAGAGGCGACATACCTAGGTATGTCTTACTACCTGGTGACCCTGGCAGGGTGCCACTCATAGCTAGTTTCTGGGACGAGAAGAGGCTGTTGAGTTCGCACAGGGAATACGTGATCTATGTTGGTAGGTATAGGGGTGTTGACGTTGCTGCAGCCTCCACCGGTATAGGGGGTCCTGCGACCGCTATAGCTGTTGAGGAATTATTTAGGGTAGGTGCTGACACTTTCGTAAGGGTTGGGACAACCGGCGCTTTGAGGAAGGAGATTAAGTTAGGTGACCTAATAATAACGTCTGCCGCCGTAAGATATGACGGAGTTAGTAAGATTTATGTTGACTCAGAATACCCCGCAGTAGCTTCTCTAGATGTCCTACTAGCTTTGATAGAGGCCGCGGATGAATTAGGGGTTAGGTACCACGTTGGGATAACGGCGAGTAGTGATTCGTTCTATGTAGGACAGGGGAGACCGGGTTTCAAGAATTACTTACCTAAGCAGTGGTCCGACATACATTTAAGACTTGCTGAAGTTAACGTGCTTAACTTCGAGATGGAGGCATCAACGATATTCACGCTAGCTAACATATACGGTGGTAGGGGAGGAGCTGTGTGCGCGGTCATAGCTAATAGAGCTACAGACGAGTTTGTTCCGGGAGCAGGCGTTGAGGACGCTATTAAGGTAGCTAATGAAGCCGTGAGGATACTGAAGGAATGGGACGATTTGAGAGCAGAGAAGAAAATTACTTACTTATCAGCAAGCACGCTGAGTGAGTGGTATTTGAGGGGCCGTAAGAGTAGGTGAGGCGAGACGGTGGCTGACCTTGGTTAAGGTTCTAGTGAGTAACGCTACGATAATGACGTTTTCTATGAAGGAAAAGATGTTGATAGATGAGGGTTTTGTCTTCTCGGATAATGGGAGGATAGCAGTTATTGGATCCGGCGAACCCCCGGAAGAGTTGAGGTATCCAGAGTTACTTCTTACAGGGAAGGAAAGACTAATTATGCCTGGGTTTAGCAGTGCCTTCACAAACCTTTCACCCTACTTACTCAGGTATAAGGAAGACTCACTTGACTTGAGCTCTAACATAGAGTACATGAGGAAAATCAGTAGGGTTGATATGTATTTCTTAGCCGCCATGGCTTTCGCGGAAATGATTTCCAGGGGGGTTACGACGGCTTTAGTAGTAGATATTTACTTGGATGAGGTCGCTAGAGCCGCTCATGATTTAAGCTTTAACGTAGTTCTCGCACCACCAATTAATTGCGGTTTAGAGGAGTTCGCGCCTGAGACGGAATTAAGGCTGCTGTTGAGTAGGTGGCACGAGAAGGTTGAAGGGATTAAGGCAGGAATTGCAACATGTGATGAGGTAGACCAGAAAATCCTCTCCTTAGCTAGAGAGCATAAGCTAAGGATTTTCCAGATAGGCGGGTCAGTGAGCGAGTATGAAGGGGTGGAGGTAGTCTTCGTGAATCCTTCAAGGGGTTCCGGGAGCAACGTGATTAGATGGGGACCTCAGCTAAGTGTGTGGAGACCTGAGGAAGGGTTGGGCGTGGGGGTAAGACCATCATACGATATGAGAGATGTCGTGAGGGAAACATCGCACAAGACCTTCAAGCACCCTATAGACATACTCTACTCAGCAATAGTCAGGAACCCTATCTTAATAGGCTTCAACGACGTAGGGCCGTTAGAGAGGAACCTAAAAACTAATTTGCTGATGTTGAACGCGTCAGAACCTCCTGGCTGGCCGTTACCCAAGAATCTCAGCGGCGTGACTAGGGCTATAGTTGAAGGTAACCTAAGAATAGAGACGGTGATTTTAGATGATGAAATACTTGTGGATGGCGGCGAGACGATGACTATAGGGAGTGATCTCATAAATAAAGCTAAGAAGCGTCTAGCTAACTTAGTTAAGGAGTAGTGAGGTCGTTGAGGAACGGTGTGGGGGTGTAATGCCCAATAAGAGATAAGACTAAATTTCACGGTTATTGCGTTCTCGGGAGATTTTGTTATGAGTGTCAATTAGTGATCGACTTAGCTAGTAAGGTTTTAGAAGTTGATGTCGGTCCTAAAGCTAGGGGTACCTTAATTAAGGTTAGGGGTGAACTCCCGCTAGAATCTCTGAGCATTATTAGAAGACGTGAGGTGATTAAAGTGCCTCTAGAGAAACTGAGATTCGCTAATAAATACCGGATTAGAAAAAGGGGTGTTGACATACTTAAGTGTGTGGAAACTGAGGAGGCGCAATATAATCTAGCCGTGGTGGAAATACTCTATGAAGGAGGGGAGATAAGACTCATAGTGAATGATAACGAGGCTACAAGACTAGCTAACCTCCTATCCGCCTTAAAGGGCGAGGGTTCTCGTTAGTGCGAGGGGTTTGGGATTATATTTCTCCGTTTCGGGGATTCGATCCAGGGCTGGAGACCTAGCCCGTTACTCATACCCCTTGCGGGGGCTCGGGGTAAAGAAGTTTGGTTTTACTTCATAGCTACGTAGAGCGTTGATCTGGTCGCTTTAAGTCCTGGCTCACCGTGCTTAACGTACTTAGTGGTTGGCGCGTACTCTCCTAGATAATGGCCTATCATCTCAGGAACTACCTTAACCGGGACGAACTCCTTCCCATTATAAACCTCTATAGTTAAACCAACCATCTCAGGTAATATGACCATGTCCCTCACGTGAGTCCTTATCCTAACACTCTTACCTTGAGCCATCAACTCCCTAGCTTTCCTAATCTCCCTAAGCAACTTTATCCTAGGAGATTCATCAATCCCATACTCCCTCCGCTTACGCATTATCTCCGTAGAAGATTCTCGAAGTAATGAACGCCTAGCTCTCGCAGGCAAAACCTGAATCAATTGATCCATCGGCATGCTGAGTAGTTCCTCTAAAGTCTTACCCCTATACCTGAAACGCTTCCACTCAGGAGGTATCTCTATACCTATCGACATTGACCACACCTAAAATATGAAACGTCTAGAGCTTAAAAACTAAACGTTGTTTCGAGTTGCCTGCAAGTGACGATCTCTAGGAATGCCTGCAGGTCTCCCTACACCCTCCCGGAATAGCGTCAACACTAAACAATACGGCAAGAATTAAAAACTAAGTAAAGTCCTTTTAGTTGTAAGCTTATAATTGAGGAACGTTTTGTAAATCTTAGAGAGTGTCGAGTATGGGGTATGGATGGATAGACGAAATGTTCAGGTTTAGCATGAGCAAGGAAGACTTGGAGGAGCTTGAGGTCACGTTGAAAGATATGAGAGAACCTGTCGAGGTCTATACTTTCGTTGATAATGCCTGTAGATACTGCTCTAATACAGTGAGGCTTATTGAGACCTTATCAAACGTTAGTCCCAGAATAGGAGGGTCTAGCTTAGTGAGGCATAGAATTGTGAGAAGGGAGGCAGACGCAGAGGGGTTCTTCAAGAAGTTCAACGTCTCAAGAGTGCCTACAGTCTTAATGATTGAAGGACACATAAAGTATACTGGTATGCCGGCCGGCGAGGAAATCAGAGGGTTGATTGAGACCTTAATCAGGTTAAGCACCGGTGATTCAGGCTTAAACGAACACACAGTAAGGGAGATAGTGGGTTTAAAAGCTCCTGTTAAGATAGACGTCATAGTCACGCCGACCTGTCCTTACTGCCCTTACGCCGCTCTCTTAGCAAACATGTTCGCATTTGAGTCTTTTAGGTCCGGTAATAAGCTGGTTATAGCGGACGTAATAGAAGCTTACGAGAACCCGGATATCGCAGATAAGTACGGAGTGATGTCGGTCCCGACTATAGCGATAAACGGTGAGGTAGAGTTCGTAGGTGTTCCATACGAGGATCAATTACTAGAGAGGGTGCTGGAGCACTCTAAGAGAGAGTATTTAAAGAAAGTCAAGAAAGAGGAGTACATGAGGATACTTAGAGAATTAACGGAAGATAAAGAAAGTTAAGTGGGGATAGTGTTTTCTTTAGTACTCGCACGTGAAGCAATCCCCTAGCTCTCCTTCTTGGAGAGCATACCTGGTGGCAACCCTATACCTCATCTGGGCTCTCTTCTCAGCTTCTGGCTCGACCTCGCTGGTTTTTGGAGCGCTTTCCACGGCTTCAGCTTCTTTACGCGTTGCTTCCTGTACGGCCTCAACAACTCCCTCAGCTTTCTTCTCCCTGGCCAACCTACGAGTTAATTTAGCACCGAAGTATATGACTTGCTGCGTCTTGCTTCTATCCCTATAGATCGTTATGCCTTTACAGCCAAGTTTCCAAGCAAGTAAGTACACGTTCCTCACGTCATCTACGCTGGCCTCAGCCCTCATATTGACGGTCTTACTCACTCCAGCATCGACCCACTGTTGCCACGTAGCTTGATGCGCTACGTGCCATGAAGGCTCGACATCGTGTGCGGTCACGAATATCTCCCTAAGCTTCTTAGGCATGTATGGATTATGCCTGATAGAGCCTGTCTCAGCCACTAAGTTAACGACTTCCGGGTCGTCGAGACCGTATTCCCTTAAGGCGTCGATGAATAATGTGTTGACTTCTATGAAAGTTCCTACGGTGACTACCCGAGTGAAGGCTAGAGCGAATATAGGCTCTATAGAAGACGAGGTCCCAGCTATTATTGAGATCGTTCCTGTTGGAGCTATAGAAAGCAATGCAGCGTTCCTCAATCCATACCTGATCATCTCCTCGCGTAACTCATTCCAGTCGATATGAGGTCTCATCTTAACGAGTGTCTTAACTCGATCAGAGACTTTAGGTTCGAGACCAAGGATTTCAAGCAACTCATCGAATGGTTTAGTAGTCAGCCAGAAAGGTCTGTAGAGTTTCGGGTTCCAAGCAGGGAAGGGCCCTTTCTCCGTAGCTAGCTCTACTGAGGCCTTGTAAGCGTTGTAAGCTATCCACTCACTTAAGTGGTAAGCTAAGTAAAGTGCGTCAACAGAGTCGAACGGAATGCCTAACCTTATGAGCATGTGGGCCCAGCCCATAACGCCTAAGCCAACCTTCCTAGTACGCTTAGTAGCTTTCTCCAACTGAGGCAACGGCCATTTAGCGACGTCTATGACGTTGTCTAGGAAACGCACAGCGACTCTCACGTCACGACCTAACCCAACCCAATCTATGGTAGGCTTACCGTCTATATACACGATGTATTTCTCTAGGTTAAGACTTCCGAGATTGCAGGATTCCCACTCAAGTAGTGGCTCCTCGCCGCACGGGTTGGTAGCGTTTATTTTGCCGACGTACCAGGTTGGGTGTCTCCTATTAATTGTGTCTATGAAGAGCAGTCCCGGATCTCCAGAATCCCAAGCATTCCTAACTATTTCTTGAAAGATTGTTTTAGGATCTTCCCAGCCTACTATAGCGTTCTCTCTTTCAGCTATCGCGAGCGCCTCATCCCATGTTATTATAACTGATTTATCTAAGGGTATCGAGCCCCCGTGTTCCTCAAGCTCTTCGAGTATGACTTCCTGAACCCACTCCTCATCCATGTAGTGCCTCGCCCACACGACAGCGTATTTTCTTGAGTCGTTACTGCCGTCGATGGAAGTCTTACGCGGATTAATCAATGGCACGGGCTTATTCTCAGCTAGGTGCTTGAAGAACCAGTCGTAAACCCCTACCGAGATATTGAAGTTTTGGAGAGCCTTGTCTTTAAGCTCTCCCGACTTACTTCTAATGAATTTCATTATGTCGGGGTGCCACACGTGTAGAGTGCCCATGTTAGCGCCTCTCCTACGCCCTCCCTGCTTCACCACGTCCGTGTTTATGTCGAAGAGCTTCATGAATGATAGAGGTCCTGAAGCCACACTAGCAGTTGTAGAAACCACATCGCCCTCGGGTCTGAGTTCGGAGAAGGAGAAGCCAGTGCCTCCGCCTTGTTGGAAGACTATAGCTTGCGCTCTGACAGCATCGTATATTCCCTCACCCTCAGGCGTTACCATAGAGTCTCTGACGGGGAGGACGAAACACGCTGAGAGTATCCCTAGCCTGGTCCCAGCGTTCATTAAGGTCGGTGAGTTAGGCACGAACCTTAGCTCAATCATCAACCTATAGAATTCGTTAAACCACTTCTCACGATCCTTCGTTTCAGCACTAGATATGTGCTTAGCTACCCTCTCAAAAAGCTTTTTCGGGGTTTCGATAAATCTCCCGCTTGATGAATCCTTCAATAAGTACCTACTCGACAAAACTTTTAGCGAGTAATAACTTAATCCGGAATCCTCAGGGCTAAACTCAGTCCACGCGTTTTTCCCGTACACATCGTTGTAAATCCTTGCTAGGAGATAGTACCTCGCGGCTAGCTCGTACCTAGGATCCAGCACTACCTTACTAATGAAGGCTTTTTCTACCAGGTCGGCTATCTTAGTTGTGGTTAACTTATCAGTAACTTTCAAAACTTCAGACATTAACTCATCCATAACGCTAGATATAGCTGAGGGATCGTTGAGACCGGCGGAACTCATAGCTAAGTGTACAGATCTAGTAAGCTTATCTAGCTTGAAAGACTCAATAACGCCACTTCTCTTAATTACTCGTAAATTCTCCAAGACACTCCACCAAGTTTTCTTATTTCCTCACCCAATACCTTAAGAAGTTTAGGAGCTCATAAAGTCTAACCTTCTTAAAAGTAACGTATTACTTAACAATAATTAAACCCAGGATACTGAAAAGAGTTCTTAAAGTTAGGGGAAGTATTACTTTAGCTCACGCGTAAAATCAATTAAACAGCCTTAAACTTGGAGTCCCAGGTCTCGTAAACCTTAACTAGCTCTCTATTAACGCTGGGCCTCCTCTCTTTTATAGCTTCTAAGAAGTCTTCCTTAGTTATAGGTCTCGGATTCCCTGAACCACCATTCTTCGCGAAGAATTCACGCACTGTTCTTAAGTGAGCGCTCATGACTATATCCCTTATGTCGCTGGCTGTGTAACCGTCTAGAGAGTCCGCCAATTCATCTAAGTTTACGTCAGACGATAACTTCAGGGACGACGTGTAAAGCTTGAGTAATTGACTCCTAGACTCCCTGTCAGGTAATGGAACATATATCCTCTTCTGGAACCTTCTTATGAAAGCTTCATCAAGTTTCCAAGGCTTATTCGTAGCCGCTATTACGTAAACCAACTTCTGTTCGTTACCCTTGTCTTGCAAACCGTCCATTTCCTTAAGGAATTGAGTTCTAACCCTCACCTCCCCGCCGATCTCACTACTGAAGGTCCCGAAAAGTGAGTCTACCTCATCGATGAATATTATCACAGGCTTAGAATCTCTTAATGAGACCTCCCTTGCCTTACTGAATAATAAAGCAACTTTACGTTCAGACTCTCCGAGCCATTTAGACATTATTGAAGCCGCGTCGACGTGTATGAAGATCCCGTCAATTTCGTTAGCTACGGCTGCTGCGATATATGTTTTGCCACAACCTGGCGGGCCGTATAAGAGTATTGCTCTAGGCCACCCTAAAGGAAAGAGATCCGGTCTTTTAGTCGGGTATATTATGGATTCATATAAGGCTCTCTTAACCTCGTCTAGTCCTGCAACATCGCTGAAACGCACCTTAGGTTTCTCCCTAACTATTAGAGCTTCAATTTCGTCATCATAGCTTTCTTCTTTGACAGACCCTGCTGATGGGAGGGGTGAGGCTCTAAAATGCTCTAAGTCTCTTATCCTTTTCTGATACTGTTTAATCCACTCCTTATAGATGGTGTTTAAGGGATTCTCTGGGTACAGCTGTATTATCTTAGTCAGTATCTCTATAGCGTTCTTATAATTCTTTACTGCCTCACCATAATTACCTTCCCTATCATTCATTACTGCTTGTACAGCGTAGTGTCTAGCAATATTCTCTAGGTAAGGCAGTGAGTTACTGCTCAAGAGAAATCACCTAACAAAAAACCTAGAATACTATTTTGTTTTGTTCACGTAGCCTGTTCAGCGCTTTATAGACGTCTTCTTTACTAACACCGAACATTTCTTTGAAGTGATTCACGTCTACGAAGCCGTTGTGTGTTACGATGTATTCGAGTAGGGCTTTCTCTAGTAAGTTCTGGTCAATTACTTTAGGATGCGTGCTTTGTTGCTTAATTGGTTGCGCTGTTGCCTCTACTTCTTTCTTAATTTTATCTTCAAGACTTCCTTTAACTTTGACTGGTAACAGTATGTCGACAGGTATTTCAGGTAGCTGAGACTTTATGGTTTCCTCAGCAGCTCTCTCAATTTCTTGAAGTAGTTTCTTAGCTTCCGGCGTGTGCTCAATTATTTCTTCCGGTTTTAGCTTCGCGTAGTCTGTCGTAGACGCTATGACCCTCCTAGACTCGTTAATTAAGCTGTCTATGTTGTAGGCTAGGTTAGGTACTAGGTCCTTCACGTAGTCCTTAGCGACTACCAGCAGGTTAGAGACCTCTATCAAGTGGTGTGATAGGTTGCTCACGTCTTCCAAGGTCTCAAGTCTTAGCTTGACTTGCTCAAGCACTTTCTCCACGACAACCAACTTGGTAGTCATCTCCTTTACTTGAGTGGCTTCGTTAGCGTATATGAGGGCTCTGTCCTTCTCCTTACCTATACTAGCTGAGATAGTTGCTTTAACTAGGTGGTCATACCTACTCTTTAACCTGGCTACTGCGTCCGTGACTTCCTGCTTAGCTGAGTCGACGTGCACTATGAGTAACGAGATAAACTTCTTAGGATCTACCCTAGGCTCCCCTTTAATCCTCCCTATAAGACTACTAAACCACTTGAAAAGCCCTAAATCACTGCCCCCACTAGCGACGCTCAAACCTCACCCCTCCATCGATGTTAGGTTACGTCTATTACTTGTACTTGAATCGGTTGTTCCGACTTACCCTGCTCTTTAGGGGATGGCTTAGCCGGCGGCGGTGTTACCTCAACAGCAGGCTTAATCTCGCCAGCCTCACTCTCTAGTTTCGTGATTAACTCTAGGTGTTTCTCAACATCCCTCTTCTCGTCGAGGGCTTTAGCCTTATTGTTTCTAAGGAGTTCTGAAGCTATCTTATACGCTTGATCACTCACCTCGTTACCCATGTAGAGTATCTGCATGTTGGTTAAGTCTTTCTCAAGTCTTATCACGAGATCCTCTAACTCACCAGCTCTCTTCCTGAGCAACTCCTTAACCTTGTTAACCTCCTCTTTAAGAGTCTTGAACTCATTATCTAGTTTCTTCTTCAGCTCCTCGTACGCGTGAGCAGGTATAGACGCTTTCCTAAATAACTCCTCAGTAGCTCTTAACCTCCTCTTAACCCTATCAAGCTTATTCTCGACCTCCGTAGCTAAAACCTTCCACTCAGACACTATGACAGGCCCGTCGGGCGTTAACTTAACCCTACTAACCGGCACGTTCTCGTATAGAGTGTCGTTAATCACCACCTCCAGAGTCTCCACCTCGCCGGAAACGTTGCTGAACGTAGCTACTAACTTACCGATAACTCTCCCATACTCATCCTTTATTAACTGACCCACATACTTATCAACTTGGTCTAAAGTTATCACCATTGCGTTCAACACCTCACAATAATACTGACAAACATAGAAATACTTAAAAAGAGTCGGGGGCGGTTTCTGCCGTCCTGATTCGCTGTTAGACACTGTTTAGAGTCTAACGTAGGGTAGCGTTCCTGCTCACCCACTCTAGGGCTGAGGACCCTGTCCACGAAGATTTATTACGTTGCTACGTATTTAATTGTAAGGTGTTTGCATGGAGTTTGACATAATTTACGTTAAAGCTCTTCAGGTGCTTGACTCAAGGGGTAACCCAACCATCGAGGTGTTGGTGGTTACTGAGGGAGGTGGTTACGGGAGGGCAATAGCTCCCGCGGGAGCGTCTAGAGGTAAGAAGGAGGCCGTGGATCTTAGGGATGGTGGTGTTAGGTTTCTTGGTATGGGGGTCTCTAAGGCTGTGGAAGCTGTTGATAAGGTTTTGGGTCCGGCGCTGATAGGGCTTAACTCATCTGATTACAGGCTCGTTGATAAGAAGATAATAGAGACTGACGGAACACCGAATAAGTCTAGGGTAGGCGGTAACGCCTGCGTAGCCACTTCATTAGCTAACGTTAAAGCTGCGGCCGATACTATGGGTATACCGCTATTTACGTTCATAGGTGGTTTCAAGACAAGACTTCTCCCGACACCGCTCATGAACATAATTAACGGGGGTGTTCACGCCGGGAATGAGCTGGCTTTCCAGGAATTCATGATTATACCTGTAGGAGCTGACAAATTCAGCGAGGCTCTCAGGGTAGGCGTCGAGATTTACTGGAACCTGAAGAAGTTTCTTAAGGAGAGGTACGGACCCAGCGCTATCAACGTAGGTGATGAAGGGGGTTTCGCACCACCGCTCAAGAAGGTTGAGGAAGCTCTGGAAGCGCTTTCCGAAGCTACTAAGCTGGCTGGCTACTCACTAGGTAACGATGTCTTGATAGGTATAGACGCGGCCGCCAGCCAGTTCTACGACGAGAAGAGCGATAAATACTTGATAGATAAGAGATTACTGAGTACCGAGGAATTACTAAGTATGTACATCGACCTCACGGACAGATACCCCATAGCATACCTCGAAGACCCGTTCAGCGAGGAATCACCGACAGCTTTCAGAGATTTACGTACGAGTCTCAAAAACAAGACATTAGTAATCGGCGATGACTTAACCGTGACAAGAGAGGATCTCATAACTCAGTACCTCAGAGAGGGCTTCATCGACGGAGCAATAATCAAAGTTAATCAAGTAGGTACCTACACGGAAGCCGAGAACTCTGTAAGAGCTCTCTTAAGCAATGGTGGCAAAGCCATAATAAGTCATAGGAGTGGGGAAACAGAAGATAACACGATAGCTCATATCGCGGTAGGCTTAGAGACCGGGTTAATAAAAACAGGTGCTCCTGCTAGAGGGGAGAGAACTGCCAAGTATAACGAGTTACTCAGAATCGAAGATTACTTAGGTGATGAAGCGCTCTTCGCCGGGAGAAAACCATTGACTAAATAATTCTTAGCAGTAATTGAAAAGAGATATTACGTGGGTCTTAGTTTTTATTTTTAAGGCATTATAATAGCGACTACTAAAAACACTATGCCTAGACCTAGCATTACTAGTGAGAATTCCTTAACACGCATACTAAAGAGAAGCTTACCTAATTTTATTAAACCGTATGCCAAATATCCTAGAGCGACCAAAATTATCAGGGTTATCCCGACGACAGCAAGCAACGTGGTTAAGCTGCTCGTTCCTATGCTTTGTAAAGGTGCGAATATGTTGTTCAATACTTCAAGTACTTCAGTCCCCAATTACCTCACCAAGATAGAGCTCATATCACGTGATTATTTAAAAAGCTTTGGCTCCTTAGCTCGAACTTCACGTAGAGAAGAAATTAATTGACCTGAGCATCGTGTGAGTTAGTTCAGGATGCTTCATAGTTACTTGAATAACCAACTCTCTAATTAGCTTACCGTCCCTACATCCAACATTATGAGACGTGAATTCCGAGTTAAGTAATCCCACGAATTTGAGGGCATGTGAAAGCGCTACTACGTCCACCCTATCTACTTGAGCGTAGGGAAGTATGAGAGGGACTCCGTTAATCAAGTGTTTCTCTGCTTGCAGACTCTTTAAATTTCCTATCCCCAGTATCACGTGTTCTAGGAAAGCTTCGTTAAGATCCGTTAAGGTGTAGGGAAGTAATATCACGTGAACGCCCTTAATTAACTCAGGATTTCCTTCAAGGATCCTCAAAGAATTCTCTAAAGACTTCATAGTGTAGCATTCGAGCTCCTCAGTGATCCCCTCTATGACTCTATACATCACGTTCTCGTTCCTCTCTAGATACTCGTCTAACCCCAGCCTTTTAATGGCTCCTAAAACATTCCTAGAAGACGCTACGTTGACTACACCCCCAAATTTTTTCTCAATTTTTGACAGCATGTAGGCTAGCAGAAATCCTTCTAAAACTCTCTCAGGCGGTATGTAAACCAATATTACCGGGTTCTTACTTAGCTTAACCCTCTTAGAGAAGCTATGCTTAATGTGATTCTCTAAAGATTCTTCCAAGCAGACTGAGCATAGTTTCTCTCCTGAACTTTGCCTGTAGTAGAAAGCCGTCCTCCTCCCACACGTAGTGCATAAGACTTTCGTGGAGTTAGTTTTCGTTGGCAAGGTGTTCCCCGTCTTAATGATTGAAGCTTGACATCATGCTAGGTCTCTGAGGATCATTACGGCTTTATTTATTATTTCATCGTATGCTGCCTCACTTATTAAGTCACTACCTAAGGTCGCTACAATTTCCATGATTTCCTTATCTATATCGTAAGAGCCTGAGATGAGCATCTCGTGTAGTTTGCTGAAGTACTCACGCAGTGCTTCAGAATTGATTAATCCTCCTAACCACATGTTGATCGCGTAGCCAGCTAAGAAAATAATGAAGAGGTTTAGGTAGAAAGCACCCCTCACGTCACTCACGTTTTCCAGCGCTGCGATCAAATCTGTGAGTGGGGGAAGGGGTCTGCTACCCTTATGCTTACTCAAGTAAATCCCCTCAAGTCTTTCTTATCCTCCTCACTCTCTCTAAGATGTCGAGTAGGTATATTAAGTCCTTCATCTCGCTTGAATTAATGTCTTCTTTTACGAGGAGTTCTACGTATGAGTGGAGTTTTCTAGCAATAGCTTTCTCAAGTTCTCTTAAAACAGCGGAAGACACTGCCTCGACAGCCTCTTCCTCGCTCTTAACTATTTTGACGGGTCCGTGAACCGGGCAAACCACTTCCCCGCTCTTAATCCTGAATAACGGTAACCCGCAGAGAGGACACGTATGCTCAAGCATTACGGCACCGGAACGCATTAAGTCGCTCATTTTCTTAACGACTTCATTCTTCTCTTCCTTACTCAATCTCTCACCCGATATGTATCAGACTTTCTGAAGTATAAAGGTTAGTTAGGTATACCACCGTAGTAGATGATTATCGTAGGCGAATATTCATGGATCTTAATATCTCTTCCTGAATCTTGATTACTTCATCAGCGGATTTAGCGCTGGAGTATCTCTCTAGGTATTCCTTGTTTAATTCGTAGAAAGTATGGCCCCACTTAAACTTGCTTAGGATTTCTAATGAATATTCTTTAAATCCTGTGATGTAAAGGGCGGCGG
This sequence comes from Zestosphaera sp., assembly GCA_036802965.1. Taxonomy (GTDB): domain Archaea; phylum Thermoproteota; class Thermoprotei_A; order Sulfolobales; family NBVN01; genus Zestomicrobium. The sequence continues at coordinate 1,937 of DAIRVF010000014.1, read as the reverse complement.
CAACCGCTTCAACACTACTCAACTTGGTGAGGATCCCATAATTCACTGGGTTTCCCGCCTTGAGGACTGGTAGCACCCTCTGCTCGTACCTACGCTTAATAGCTATTTTTCTCAGGTCCTCAATACCGGAATTCCATGAGGTATCTAAAACCACGAGCCCGTGCCTCAGTAGAGGAACTGAATCAAGCGGCTTAAGTATTTCCTGGCTGAGGGGGTTAAGGACTATTGAGTGGGGTGGGATGTCATCGACGTGTATTCTCGTCGCGTAACCTAGCCTGACGAGTTTCATGGCTGTCGACAACTTAGGGTTGTCGCCACCAAGCCTCACAACGTATATTCTAGGCTTCCCAACCAGCTCCAGAGCACTCCCCTACCACATCAAATTTAAAGTATCGAGCGATAAATTTATATTCTCGTGGTATAAAGTTAATCTTGGTGATGTATAGGTGCCTGAGGCTATAGTGCTGATAAACACGAACATAGGCACTGAGGAAGAGGTCATGAATGAACTGCTTAAGATAGAGGGGATCTCGGAAGCTTATATAGTGTATGGGGTTTACGACATAGTAGTAAAGATTAAGGCCCCTACCACGGAGGCGCTCAAGGAGATAATATCTAGCAAGATAAGGAAGATATCTAACGTCAGATCCACTTTGACGATGATAGTCGTGGAGGGTAAGGAAGTTACTAAGAGAGAGTGAGTCTTATCTAGAGGTACATGTAGGACTTGATGACACGGACACAGATCTAGAAGGATGCACCACATACTTAACGTTCAGGATTTTAAGTAAGGTATTGAACGAAATCCCTGAAGCGTTTTTCTCGGACTACCCTTTACTGATCAGGTTAAACCCAGTAATACCTTTCAAAACTAGGGGAAACGCCGCTACCTCCTTTTCTCTCAGAATACCAGGGAAAAAAGTTAATTCCCTAAAGAACTTAGTAGTTGATGAGTTCCTTAAGTACTTGGAGGCTGTTAGAGGAGGAGGTGTTGAGCCGGGTTTAGCGTTCTTGTACGGCAAGGTTCCTGCCAAGCTCGGCAAGCTTTACAGGAAAGCCCTGACGGATTACGTGCATAAAGACTACGTCACCGGGGTAATTAACGAGTTGAGTGAGTCGGTTGAGGTACCCCTCGGCTACTCAAGAGGCTTGGTAGGGGCTTTAGCCGCTATAGGCGCCTCGAACTCTTTAAGTGAGTGTACTTATGAGATACTGGTTTATAGGATCAGAGATAATTACTTGCGCGAGAGGTGTGTTGATGAGAAGACTGTTAAGTCAATGGATTCTGAATTTCGCAATCAGACGTTCCTCAACTACGATTACGTGAATGATAAGCCGCTGATCACGCCTTCAGGACGTAACCCGGTACTGCTGGGCATCAGGGGTGAAGACCCCGCTATCTTAGTGAGGGCTTTAAAGACTCTGAAGTTGTGTGAGGAGTTTGAGGGCTGGTTGATATATAAGACTAACCAAGGTTTGAACGCTCATCATGTGGAGAGGAGTGTTGAGGAATTCAGGCCTTACCAGACCGGCTGTGTTAAAGGTAGGGTGATTGAGAAACCGAGCGTCCGTTTAGGTGGTGATGTCCTTTTAAAGCTTGGTGATCTCGAGAGCAAGTCTTCCCTATGGGTAGTGTTTTTTAAAGAGACCGGGTTAGGCAAAGTAGCTAGGTATCTAGTAAGCGGGGACGTAATCAGGGTGTGTGGTGGCGGGAAATGGTGGGAGGACTTAGGGCTAGTGATACACGGGGATTTGCTGGAAGTAATAGAGTTAGTTAGTGAGGTTCTTAAGAACCCTACATGTCCGTTATGCGGCCGCAGAATGAAGTCTGCTGGAAGAGGGAAGGGCTGGAAATGCCCGGTATGTGGTTATAAATCCCTTACGCTAGGTAAGGAGAAGGTAAGGATATATAGAAGTATCATTACCGGGACTTACAG
>DAIRVF010000013.1:0-15202 GCA_036802965.1 Zestosphaera sp. | reverse complement strand
TCTCAGACCGGGAAGTACTTCCGCATGCCAGTTACTTATCACGCTGCCATAGTAAGGCTTATAGGACTAGTAGTTAATACTGTTCTAGCGTTGCTACTCAGCACGCTCACCAAGACCTTCGATGACGAGAGAAAGGTTTTCGAGGAGTATGGAAAGTTACTGTATACGTAACAAGAACGTTTTTATTTTTCTTCGTTAAGTCTAATTATGTGGGTATTTCTCGTTGACTAGGAAGATTGATTTAAACACGGATGCTGGTGAGTCTTTCGGCAGGTGGAGGCTTGTTGATGAGGGCGAGCTCTTCAAGTATGTCTCTTCCGCTAACATTGCTTGCGGTTTCCACGCAGGTGATCCAGTAAGTATTTGGAGTTCTATTAGGACAGCTAAGTCTCTTGGGGTTGCTGTAGGTGCTCATCCGGGATTCCCAGACTTAATGGGTTTTGGTAGGAGGGAGATGATCGTTGATTTAGGGGAGCTGAAGGCTTATGTGATTTACCAACTAGGGGCTCTGGAAGCCTTCCTGAGAGTTGAGGGGATTAGAATGCAGCACGTCAAGCCTCACGGGGCATTATATAACATGGCGTGGGTTAGGGAAGACTACGCTAGAGCAATCGTTGAGGCCGTGGCATCCTACGACAGGGGGCTTATAATTGTAGCGCCCTACGGGTCTCAGGTGGTGAGAGTTGCGGAGGAGCAAGGTCTGAAGACAGCTTATGAGGCCTTCATAGACAGGGGTTACTTACCGGACGGTAGGTTGGCGCCGAGGGGGGCTCCGGGCGCCCTCATATCAAGCGTTAGTGAGGCTGTGGAGAGAGCTCTGAGCATAATTGACAAGGGTGTTGTTCGAGCGGTGGACGGGAGTCTTGTTGAGGTCAGAGCTCACACCCTCTGCATACACGGTGATAGTCCTAAGGCTGTGGAATTCGCTAAATCCGTTAACTCAATGCTTAAGGAGTTCGGTGTTGAGATTAAGCCGATTTCGGAGGTTGTTTAGGCTTCATGACCTTCCATGAGATTAGGATACTCGGTAGTGGGGGTTACTTAATACACGTGGATGTGTGCAGAGACATTACCCTGGAATGCGTTAAGTCCATGCATAAGCTATACTACGCGCTCAGGAAGGAGCTTTCAGAACTCATCAAGGAGTTAGTGACTGGAGTTACGTCAATCGCACTCTTCTACGACCCAAGAATAGTATCCAGTGACGAGCTAGTTAAAAAGGTCAGGGAGCTGTGGGCGTGGAGTCAGCAGATAGATTTGAGCGAAATACATGAGCCAAGGTCTTTCACGATCCCAGTGACCTACGGTGGTGAGCTAGGTCCTGACCTCCCGTCAGTTGCTTCTTGGGCTGGCTTGAGGGAAGAGGAGGTTATAGAACTCCATACCTCGAGGAAATACACGTGCTACACACTAGGCTTCACTCCAGGCTTCCTCTACTTAGGTGAAGTGGATCCCAGGATAGCGGCACCCAGACTTGAAACCCCCAGAGTTAAGATCCCCGCAGGTTCCGTCGGGATAGCGGGTAAGATGACTGGTGTGTACGGTCTTGAGAGCCCTGGTGGGTGGAGGCTAATAGGTAGGACACCCCTCCAAATGTTCGATTATAGGAGGAACCCGCCAATACCTATAGCTCCCGGAGATATAGTAGTCTTCAGGTCTGTGTCTACGGAGGAGTTTAACAGACTTAAGGGAGTGTACGTAGGTGATTACAACGTCTAGCCTCCAGATCATCTACTTAGTTGGGGTAGCCACGGTCCAGGATCTCGGTAGGCAAGGCTACAGAGCTCTCGGAGTCCCTGTTTCCGGAGCGCTTGACCTAACGTCTGCTTCCTACGCTAACGCGCTCGTAGGGAACGAAGTTAATGCAGCTTTGATCGAGCTTGTCGGCTCTATCAAGCTGAGAGCTAACGAAGACCTCGTTATCGCTGTGACTGGGGGACTTCCTAAGGTGTATGTAGGTCAGTATGAGGTTCCTTCCTGGGAACCCATCTACCTGAGGTCAGGTGCTGAGTTAGTGGTGCGTCCCACAGATAGGGGTAACGTGCATTACGTAGCTGTGGCGGGGGGCGTGGAATGTGATGTTGTTTTAGGTAGTAGGTCAACTTATGTGAGAGGCGGCTTCGGGTGTTTAGGGAGACCTCTTAAGACGGGTGACGTACTCTCAATCAGTAAGGTAGATGTGGATGAGTTGTGGTCTAGGATATACGACTTAAGACCCGCTTTAAACATCGACGTAAGATCCCCCAAGGTTGGGGAGACAGTGATTGTGAGAGCTACTAGAGGAGTACATGCCGATCAATTAAGTGATTTGGAGGTTCTCTTCAGATCGGAATACGTCATTACTTTAGAGAGTGATAGGATGGGGTATAGGCTGGACGGTCCCGCACTCCAGTCAGCCTCGAAGCTCGGCAGGCTACCCTCAATACCTACGGATAGAGGATACGTTCAGATACCGCCTGACGGGAAGCCCATAGTACTCATGTCCGACGCTCAGACGACAGGCGGTTACGCAGTAGCCCTGCACATAATACCCCCCGATCTAGATATCCTGGCGCAGGCTAGACCTAATTGTAGTGTCAGGTTCGTTGAGGTGAGCATTAAGGAAGCGGAGGAACTTACCTCAAAGTATTTAACCGAGTTAGAGAAGCCACTCTTAACAGTTGAGGAAAGCGATGAGTATTTTGCGTAGGAGAGTAGAATAATAACGTTCATCTAGAAAAACTTAAATAGGTCTCAAGAATTACGATTGTTGAGATAAGGAGGGGCGGGTATTGAGCGAGTTGAGGAATGTTGTCTATAAGTGTTGGAAGTGTAGTAAGGAATTCACGTTCGAGGAGGGTTTAGAGAGTTTTATTAAGGCTGAGGAGAGGGAGGGCTATACGTTTCTCAGATGTCCCTACTGTGGTTTTAGGATAATAGTTAAGGCACGTAGACCAAGTCTTAAGAGAGTCAGCAGTGTTTGATTCCTGGAGGAATATGTGCGGGGCCGCGTCTTCAAATCCCACGGTATAGGATCTAGTCGTGGTGCGGTGACCGCATGTTCCCTTTAGAGAAGCTGATAGACTTTGTAGGAGGTTTAGTTCCTGTAGAGGATTTCGAGTGGATATTGAGTGACTTAGAATCCAGCGGTTCTAAAGAAGCCATGATGTTTTTCGTAACAAACTCTCGGATATTACCTAACGTTAACGTTATCTTTTCGTACTTGTGTGGGGCGGGGTTGATTGAGTGGGTTCGTGTGGAGATCGCGATCTCTAAAGACGTTGAAGCACTGAGTTTCTTTACTAAGTATTATCCAGAACTCATTAGGTCCGGGGGTGAGGTAGTCGTGAGGAGTGACGGTATTTCTGTCTTCTACAGAGTTAAGTTAGTGGGTGAGACTAGGAAGCTAATGGATTACGTGGCTGAGGTAGCTAAGATGGTAGGAACTGAAGTTAATGAGTTAAGGTTTTCTGGTTACACGATAATAGCTGATAGGCTTTCCCTATCCTCAGGGACTTAGTTGCTTCATTTTTATTAACGAGGTGTGAACGTGGGAGGGGGATTGATTCTCGTAGGTGCTGGGCTTTCAACGGATTTGATTACCTTGAGAGGGATTAGGAGGATTTCCGAAGCCGACGTTGTTTACGTGGATTCCTACACTAGCGTTACCTTAGGTGACTTAAGGGGTTTCATAAGGTCTCAGACCGGGAAGGAGGTCTTATTACTGAAGCGTGAGGATATTGAGGAAAGATACTTTGAGGTTTTGATAAGGCCTGCTTTAGAGGGGCGTAAGGTCGTGTTAGTGGTTCCCGGAAATCCCCTGGACGCGACGACGCATGTAGCCCTATTAAGTGAGGCTAGCAGGAGGGGGGTGGAATTCGAGGTGGTGCCGGCACCGGGAATAATACCTAACGCGCTCACAATGTCGGGTCTCATGATATATAAGATGGGTAAGATCGTGACCCTGACATACCCTAAGTCAGGCATCTTATCTGAATACCCCTACGACGTAATAAAAGATAACGACTTAAGGAATCTTCACACACCACTCTTAACAGAAATAGATCTTGAGAAAGGGATTAAGATGCAGGTTAGGGAAGCTGTAGAAATACTCCTACTACTGGAGAGTAGGAGAGGTGAGGGAATCATAAGCGAGACAAGAAAAGCTATCGCGGTATCAAGTCTAGGCTGGGATAAGCAGAGAATATGTTTCGGGGCATTAAAAGACCTTGCAAAACTCCCTGATCATGAAGGACCTCACACACTAATAATAACATCACCTAAAATGCACTTCTTAGAAGAAGAGGTTGTGCAGATTATCTCTAGAAAGTATTGTCATGAGATAACATAAAAGAAACTGACCTCTTCCCCGTCCTGAAGGGCGTGGCTTTCAGTTGTAAAGTGGGGGCAGTCATGTGGTCAGGGATCCCCGTCGACGTTCACGCCCTCTCATGTCTTCTCGTGGGGCTGCCGAGCCCCGCATCCCATAATAGGTTTATAAACCTTCCCTCCCTATCCCGTTTTTAAAGCTAGGCTTTCGTTACAAAAGAAATGTTTTATTTATTTGTATTTAGTGTTTCGTGACCTGATATCTACTTCTAGAGAGAATGACGTAACTTAATGATGTCACTAAGAAACCAGCGAGTAAGCCGTACCATAATCCCTCTATCACGTAGAGATAATAGATTACTAAGCTACCTAAAATCCATGAGGCAAAGGCTCGTACATTCCAGTTATTCATGCTTTCGCTCAGCCTCATTCTCGATTTAACGTAGTACTCGGTCCATAACACGATTCCTGCCGGTAACGAGATTGAAGTTAATAAAGAAAGCCATTGCACCGCAAAAGTGTGTAACTTAATGATCGCTAATATTATGGTGAATATAGCCGCAGTAATGACTACCTTCCTCCTATCGGCACTTTTACCGAATGATTTCAGGCTTAACGTCCAGGAAAGGGAAGCTGAGTAAAGCTGGTTATCGGCTGAGGTCCATGCGAGGAGGAAGAGCGTTATTAACGCGAGTGGGGAGAGCCCCAGTACCTCATACGTACTATAGAGATTCATGCCCGTAGTCGCTGCGGGTATTCCCGAAAGTATTATAATGAAGCTCCAGAACCCGAGAAAGTTAATGAAGGCTGTGAAAACCGCGTCTAGAGGCTTTTTACAGAATCTCTGGTAATCAAAGGAGAGGACTATGGAGCCGTTAACGAATGTACCCAGAACAAGTCCGAAGACCGTGGGTAGTGAATGCACGTCAAAGCTTCCAGTGGTAGGTATCCCCCACCTAGAGATACTTAGCGAAACTCCAGCGCCAATCAATATTATGAGGAGTGGGACACCAACGTAAGCAAGCTTAACTATGTGTTTCACTCCTAAGTATGCTGTGATAGAAAATAGTAAAGTCATGAGGGTGACGAGGATATAGTAAGTAAGATTAGGTAATCCAGCCATGTAGGTAATCCCTTCTGCTACAACACCTATAGAGAACGCTAGCCATCCAACGCATACGATACCTGCCCAGATAGAAGGAACCACAACTCCACCCCAACCAAAAACTCTTTCAGCAGTTAACGCGTACGTGAGACCCTCTCTCGAAGCTATATAGCCAGAAAGTGATGAGAAGATACTTAAGATTAAATTCGCTAATAAGACGCCTACTACGAAGGTAGCGAAAGGAAATGACGCGCCCCACCAAGAAGCTAGGTACGGAGCTGAGGGATCTAAAGTAAGGCTAGCCCATAGCATGACTGTTGCAGCAAGCGATAATCTAGCCATGAGAGGCACTGATGAAAGAACATACTCCTTGTCGACAGAGCCTGAACTCAAGCACCTCACCTCCTAAATGCGTGATGTTTCAAAATTTATAAGTCTCATTATACTAGCTTTTATGAATTGCTTCATAATAAATGAGAAACGTCTTTATGAAGACAATGTAAAATTTCTCTAAATTAAGAATTGTTCTTTTCCTACAGATCACTAAAAACACTTAAACAGGAGTTAAAGCAACGTCTTTTATAGACGCGGAAAGGAAGATAAGTTGTTTAGAGCAGGATCACCTCTAAGGGCTAGCTTCTCTTTACTGCGACACTATCATTATAATATCTTAAGTTGCTTCATTAATTCCTTAAGTTTTTCCATTATTTCTTCTTCTCTATCTAAGAGTTCTTCTATTACTTTCTCTTCGTTTATTGTGATTATCCTACTGTTTTCTACTACTAGTTTTCCGTTGACGAGCACGTCTGTGACGTCGTCTCCCTCAAGGTAGTTTACTACTAGGTCTAACGGGTTATTGAGTGGTAGCGTCTTAGTAGATTTAGTGTTAAGTATCGTAAGATCAGCTGAGTAGCCCTTCTCTATTCTCCCCACGTTTTCTCTGATTATTGATCCTCTTGAACCAGTCAACGCATTTAGTAAGATGGTAGAATCTAAGCCTGCTTTGAAGTAGGTCATGGCGTTAGCTACTGCTTTACCCAGGGCTCTAGCTATTTTAGCTTCGTGAAGTAGGTCTAACTTGCCCCAAGCCCCACCGTCACTGCCTAACCCTAATCTTATATCTTGAAGATTCGTGAGTCCCGCCCAATGTAATCCCATAAGCCATGAATCTACCGTAGGACACCAACAGACTCCAAACTCATATTTCTTAAGTAGTTCTACCTCACTTGGTGAGAAGAATACACCGTGCGCTACGACTACAGGCTTAACGTGCTTAAGACCTCTCTCTAACACATACTCTAGAGGCCTCTGACCATGTTTAGCGAGCGCGTAGTCTACCTCACCCTGATACTCGCCTAAGTGGAGGGTGAGACCGGTACCATACTCTCTACTTAATTCTATAACGGCATCTACTAAGTCCTCCGTAGTCATCATGATCTGTCTTATGCTCATCCACACACGTAATCTATCACTCACGCTACTGTATGTCTTATAGAGTTCCCTAACTCTCTTTAATACCTTCTCAGACTCAATAGAGTCGCCATCAGATAAGTTGTAAGTCGCGTAGGTGACCACACCCTTAATCCCGGACTTCACAACTTCTTGAGCAAGGATTTCCGGATAGGGAGCGCCAGCCTCTATGAAGTATGTAACCCCGTTCTTCAACATATTTGCTATGCTAGCTTGTGAAGAAAGTCTTGCAAGCTCATCACCCATTATCTTCTCGAAAGGAACTAATAACTTGGTCCAGACGGGAGGTAGCTGAAGCATCACGTCGTTTATAGCTGATCTGAGTAAGTATTGTTGGGTATGTGTATGGCAATCCACTAAGCCCGGGATAATAATATGGTGCTTCCTCTCTATAATTTCATCAGCCACATACCTCCCGCGAATATCGCTACTTTCGCCTACATCTACTATAACACCATCTTTAATCACTATAGCTCCTCTGGGAATGACACGGTTAAACTGATCGAGAGTTATGACATACTTCCCTTCCACGATTGTATCTACAAACTCCATTTGAGACTTCCCTAACACATATACATTAGTTACTGTAAGCTAATAAGAATGAGAGTAATGAGTAAAGACACATAGACTGTCTTTAGTTCATAAACACTCGCTTTTAGTATTTTATTCTCAATTAACCTCCACCTCACTCACGCTTCATGAGATTTCGGCGCTTCTGCAAGATCGTGGGTGGTTGTTGGTTCAACGACGAAATACCCTTATCTAAAGGAGTTGAGGTCGACGTCAGGAGGTTCACGCCGCAGACACTGAATTATTGGTGCTGACATGTTAACGTTAAATACGCGGTACATAAAATATTATTTGAAGAGCAATAGTTCTTTTGGGTGTGTTATCTTGGGTGAGAAGCTTGTGTGTGTCGTGTGTGGGAGAAAGTTTAGCGTGGGTCAAGGGGTCCTCATAAGCTTTGGGAGAAGTACTTATAATTTTCATAGTAAGGCGTGTGCCTTGAAGTTCGTTAAGAAAGTTTTAGAGAGCCTAGAACCTTCTGAGTTAGAAAGGGTTGCTGATAGGGTTGCTGAAGAATATTCTAAGATACTTAAGGAGAAAGCGGATAGGGTTGCTAAGAAAATAATTTAGTGTAGGTCATTACGTTCTGGGTGGTTAGGATCACTTTAAGAATTTTTAAGTAGGCAAACTATATGAGAGACGGGTAGATACCCAGACATGAATAAACTCTCTGAGAGATTTGATTTCGTAGATTTTAGTCCTGTATGCTCTGGTTGTGAAGTCAATTGTTGCAGGCGTTTCTACGCTGTCCTCCTCCCGGAGGAGGAGAAGGATTTCGAAGATGTTAGCTTCTTGATCAACACAGAACTCGGGAGTGTGAAAGCTATAGGGTCGAGGAACGGTCACCCCTGCCCGTACTTAGATAACCTCGGTAAGTGTTCCATATATTTTATGAGACCCCTTGACTGCAGGTTATGGCCTGTGATCATATACTACGACTTCAAGACGGGCGAGAAGGTTGTTTACTTAGATCTAGATTGTCCTGCAGTTATCTCCGGAAAATTACCTCATAAGCTAATCAAGAATATCGTTGAAGAATTGAAGAAGCTAAACCTGGACACGGAGTGGCTTAAGAAGTACACCTTAGCTCCGTGGCCTAACCATTTAATAGAGGTAGCTAGGATTAAGTAGTTGCGTGTCCGCTCTAGACAGCATGCTTTAATTTCCCTTATTATTTTGTTCTGTGGTGTGTGCAGTGATACTCTCTGACTTTGACCTGACCTGGTATCTTAAGTCTGGCAGGTTGGTGATTGTTCCTTACGATGAGGAAATAGTTAGGGAGAACGGTATAGATTTGAGGATTGGTGGTGAGATAGCTAAGCTGAAGCCTCTGAATAGAGTTTTCGATACTAGGAACGTTGCTGAGGAGCAGGTGAGCGAGTTTTACGAGGTCTTGAGGAGTGATGAGTTCGTGATTTACCCTAACGAGAGGGTTCTCCTAACGACGCTGGAGTATGTCAAGTTACCAAACGATATAATGGGTTTCGTCGAGCTCAGATCCTCTTTCGCTAGGTTAGGGCTCTCCATACCTCCCACGATAATAGACGCGGGTTTCGAAGGGAACGTGACTTTAGAAGTTCACGGATCTACCTTCCCGATAAAGCTATACAAGGGTCAGAGATTCGCTCACGTAATATTCTCGAAAACGCTTAACCCGGTCTTAAGACCTTACCAGGGTAAATACCAGGGCCAGAGAGGGGTGACGCTACCTAAGTTTTGAGGTAGGTAATTAGTAGATGGGCGTCGCTACCAATGAGTTCGTGGTTGTTGTCGGGAAAGACCTAATAAGGTTTCTGAAGCTAGTTAAGGAACTTAAGGGTGAGGTAACACATTCAGACACTACCTCAAACTTCGCGAGGTTACGGTTCAGGGGATCGCCCTGTAGCAACGAATACGTCAGCAACGTACTCAAGTTTTTGAGGGAATCAGAAGGTCTGGTTAGTTCGTGTAAGTGTTTAAACGCGTATGTCAACCACTTACGTATTTCGGGAAACGTGAACGAGAGGTTAGCTCTAATCAAGTCTTGCGTGACTAAGTGCGTTACTGTAAGCGGTAAGACGTTATGTATGAAGCGCTCGGATGGTGTTGAGTTAATGCTTGAGATCTTGACCACGCCTTACAGCATCAACGTGAGGGCTTATCCAGCCAGCACTGGAAGACATCTTACCTCAACCCTAAGTAGTTTGAGAGAAGCTTTCTCATGCGATGATAGCTTAATAAGAAAGTTGCTGAGTATAGAATGTGAGCTCGAGAAGTGCTTAAGTGGTGTCTAGATGAAGTTCCTTGATACGTGGTTCGGGAGAGCCTTCACCTACAGTCTCTTCTTCGGAGTGTTCTTAGGGGTGCTGTCTTACTTGCTTAGAACCGCCGCACCTCAAGCCAGCCCGTTTTCAGATTACGCGTTAGTCACCACTTACTTCATGTGCTACCCTATATACATTGCGCTACATAGGGTGTTGGGAGGGTTAGGAAGACCTAGAGGGGTCTCCGTGGTCTACTCAACATCCTTCATAATGTGGATAGCTACTTACGAGATTATAATGCGTTACTTAGTTAGCTAAGACCAGGAACGACTGGAGACAACGTGGGTGATGTCAGGGATGATGAGGGGAGTCATCTTCGACTTGGACGGTACCCTAGTTGATACTGTTGATCTACATGTTTTGACCTGGGTTGAGGCATGTCGCGAGTTAGGTGTGGAGGTGAGTGAATCTTATGTTAGGAGCTTGGTCGGTTTATCGGCCGAGGACATAGCTAGAAAGTTGGTGAGCGATCATGGTGAAGCGCTAAGGTTGGCTAGACTAAAGAGGAAAATCTACCTAGCTAGAGTTAATGAGGTGAGACTCTTCCCGGAAGTTCCCGAGGTCTTAGAAAAGCTTAAGTATGTTTACGGGATGAAATTAGCTGTAGCTTCTTCAACGAACGTTGAGACTATCGTGGCGGTGCTTAGAGCTAAGAGTATCATGGAATTCTTTGATTCGCTCGTCGGTAGTGACTTAGTTAATAAGGGTAAGCCGGAGCCGGACATGTTCATAGAAGCACTCAGGAGGATCGGTGTGAGACCAAGTGAGTCCTTTATCGTGGGTGATACTGAATACGATATAGTGCCGGCAAACTTGATAGGCGCTGTCTCAGTACTCGTGTGCAGGGGTGAGTGCAGGAAGCCGAGTGCTGAACCACGACACATAATCAAGGATTTGAGGGAGCTAACATATCTTGTTGAGAGGTATAGGAGTGCGTCATATTAAAAAGCTTTAGGGTAGGTATCCAGGCTCAAACCTGAATCTCTTCACACATCTCCTCCAGGAGGTACGGTAATTCCGGTATGAGTGATTTAGCTTCGTCAACCATCATCCTAACTAACTCTCTTAACTCCCACTGCGCGTGCGGCGAGAGTCGTAAGCAGGCTATGTGAATTAACTCTCTCAGGTTAACAGTCATCAGCAGTCTTGTCGTGACTGCTTGAGGTATTATATACCTGGCGTCTTCGTAGGGTACGCCGGCGTTGATCATCTTATCGTAAAGTCTGTACGCTTCATCCATGAGCTTCCTGAATTCTTCCCCGAACCCGGCCCTAATCACCGTGTCCGGGATCACGTAATCTCTCTCTACAGCTGAGTATCTCTGGCTTTCTTGAGTGTATGAAGCTATCCTGTGCCTGACCAACTGATGGGAAGTTACCCTAGATATACCCTCAACAAGGAACGTGAAGACCACGTGTTCTAGGACTGACGGGTATTTATGAGACTCCATAACGTGCTTCTCCACACCTTCTTCCTTATACTCTCTCAGGTAGTAGTCAGCGTTCTTCAACCCAAGCTTACCAGCCGAGGTCTTCACCGCTAGAACTATGAGTCTCCTTACGTCCTTGAAGTCTCCTCCAGTCCACGCGATTAACTTCACGCGCAAGATCATCACTGCTCAGGGGATTCTCCATTTATGATATGAAGCAGACTTATAAGTTTTGCTTTAGTTAGCGCGAAGCGTGGGTTCGTTAAAGAGTTTTTCACGTCATCTTCTACAGTTAGTCTCGTATTCTTTTAGGAAGTCCCTGATTACTACATCACCGCCCGGTCTTACCTCCTTGAAAGTCCTTGCGCTAAACCTGTACACCTTGACTCTCTCGTTAAGCCAGCAATCAGGGTTTAACCCAGCCTTAAAGCATGTCTCAGCTAGGAACGTCTCGTTATCCCAGCAATACTCCACTGGAACCTCGGGGAGTAGTAACCCCCCATAAAATCCGTACTCCACCATCAGGCCGTCCCTACCTATCAGGAATTCCCCGGGTCTTTTCTTAGGATCCCTAGAGATCTCTACCATCTTCGAGAGTACGGAGACCTCGAAGATAACCTCGCTCAATTCTTCAGGTTCTAATGGTAGGAACCTAGGATCCTCCGTGGCAGCCGCGATGGCGGCGTGTATAACGTTGAGTGCCAGGGGCTCGACAGGCTTGACGTACCCTATACAACCTCTCAACTCACGCGCTTCAGCTCCCTTGATCTTCAGGAGTGTCACGAATGAAGCTCCAGCACTCCTTAGTTTTTGAGGCGTGTCCTCAGGCAACTCAATGATTTTACCTCTCGTGATGTAGCTCTCAACAGCTCTCCTAGCAAGCTTCACTAAGAAGGCTCCTTCCTCTAGCGTCAGATCCTCTGGATCAACATATGAGCCACTCATACACTCAACCTAGTTAAAATTTGCTAGAGAAGTTTATTATTAATCTATTCGCTTTCTCAAGTATTGAGTTAATGGTTCTCCAGTGATTACCCTGCCAGTAAATCTTACCACACTTACCACACCTCCAGAACTCATCGTATTTAGTGATTAACTCCCCTCCAAGTAGGGAGAGTGCCTCAGCCTTACTTATCTTCATTAATAAGGTGTTGCATTCAGGGCATCTAGTCCTTGAAGGGTTGAAGGAAAGCTCTGCCCCGGTCTTGACAGCCACGTAAGCAAGCATCTCAGCAATGTCGTCTGACGTGATTAAGAGAGCGCTTAAACCCCTCGTTCTAGCTCTCCTGAAAAGAGACTCGTCTTTAGTGAGGAGTATCCTTTTCTCCTCCTCTGCTACACGCAAGAGTCTCCAGTCCTCGAAAAAGCTAGAGTAGAGCGTGTCGTAACCCAGTATTCTCAGCCAGCGAGCCAGATTTCCCAACATCGTGTCAGCAACGAATTTCATGTTAGCCACATACGCATTATATCCTATCGAAGAATTTAAAAACTAACCCCCTAAGAACTCCTAAGCTTGAAGATATCAACCCTAGAACCTATTACCTGCCCGGGCAAATTATTGTTGAACCTAGCTATAACTACCTTGTTCTTGCCGCTCCCGTGAACCTTAATCACTCTACCGTAGTAAGTGTTCCCGTACCCGTCCCTCACCAAAATCCTAGCACCCACCAGGTTATGCGGGGTTTTAAGTATTGTTGAGAGAACCTTTACAAGAACCTGATTAGGGTTCTGCTCCCTATTACCGGACCTATAACCAAGTATCACGCCGGTTCCTAACGTCATCCAAACCTTCGAAGGCATCTCAGCACCCTCTATACTACCTACTCAGGTAGGTCTTAAAAGATTTTGATTTCCGAGCACAGAACACGCGGTGATGAGGTTACGATCGTTTAAGCGGTCAGAGGGCTCCTAAGTCCTCACCTGTCAGAGTCCGCCACACTCCTCATTCCAAGACTTATGATGGTTTAAGCTTTAATAAGATCTCATCCCCTACTAGCTCGCGAGGGACTTCTTCGGGGTCTGGGCGTTAAATCTTAGCTTCCTCAATCTTCTTTAACTGTTTCCTGTACATTTCAAGTATTTCCTTAGTGGTTGTGGCTTCTTTAGGTGTCTTGTCCGTGCGCCACCTAATGAATCTCGGGAATCTTATCGATATCCCGGCACCCTTCTTTATTACGTCTTTGCAACATGAGTGTGCCGGGGATAGCGTGAGTTCGGCTCCTATTATCTCAGCTACATAATGAGGTAATACCCACACGTCAGGAGTCATCTCCGAGTCTACGTTAGAGGGTTTGTAGTTTACTATGTAGGGCTTCAGCATCTCGGTCATTTCCTCGAGGTCTTTGTCCGTGAATCCCGTGCCGACCTTGCAGACGCTCTTGAAGGTATCTGTGTCTTCGTCGTAGGCCCCCATGAGCAGTGCCCCGAACTTACCGCTCCTCCTACCCCTCCCAGCGAAAGCTCCTATAACGACTAAGTCCACGGTATCGATCATTTCGCTCTTGTAGTCGCGCTTATACTTTATCCATAACCACCCCCTAGCACCGGCTTGATATATTGAGTCGTTATGTATTGCCTTCACCATAACCCCCTCAGCACCATCTTCAATAGCTTTGAGGAAGAAGTTTTCTAGTTCTTGCGGGTCATCAACGATTATGCTATGAGCTAGCCTAAAGTTCTCTGTCTCTTTAATTATCCTTTTGAGAACCTCTCTCCTGTATGGGAGTGGCTTGTCTAGGAGGTCCTCACCCTCATTATACATCACGTCAAACAGAAAAACACTTACTGGGATGCTCTTAACGGCTTCGTGGATTTCATGCTTTCTCTTCCTATGCATTAATTCTTGGAATGGCATTAGGAAGCCTGTCTCAGGATCTACTGCTACTATCTCACCTTCAACTATTGCTTCATTACTTAATATGTTTGACTTAGCAAGCTCCACCACGTCCGGATATTGATGCGTTATGTTCTCTAGGTTTCTCGAGAATATTTTTATTTCGTCCCCCTTCTTATGTATCTGCCCTCTCTCGCCATCATATTTATACTCTACTATAGCCTTACCGCCAACCTGCCTCAACATTTCTTTGGGATCGCTTTCTCTGTTAGCTAACATAGGCTTTATCGGGGTCCCTACCTCGGGCTTTATATTCTCTACAGCCTTTATCCCCTGCTCAGCCAGCATCTTAGCTATTAACCCTAAGTCACCTGCTCTCACGTAGTACGCTTTCTCAATAAATTTCTCGTATCTCTCGTCACCCCCGAATACTATGGCTAAAGCGTCAATAACAGTCATGTCCTGGATTCCCGTCCTCATATCCCCTGTCACGAACCTTGCTATGTATCTCGCCTCAAGTGGTGAGGCCTCCTTGAATAAACCTACTAGCAAGTTTATCTTGAGTGTCCTACTACCCTCACCAGTAGCTAAAGCAACCTTGGTGAATACATCGTATACCTTCTCCATGGTTAGAGTGCCTGGACCCGCGCTCTTACCCATAAACTTAGTTAAGTCCCTCGTCACAGCTTTCTCACTCTTCTTAATGTTTTCGATCACTAAGCCGGGATCGCCCACCTCCCTAAGCTTCTCATCAATTACAGCCTCCTTAACCCCGGTAGCTTTAGATATGATCTTAACTAGTAACTCCTCGTCAACCCCTATCTCGGGCATCCCCATCCATTCAGGCCATATCTTACCCAGTATGAAGTACACGACCTTATCTATTACCTCCTTAGGGGCGGATCTAAACAGGTTAGCAAGTAGTGTGGTCTTCATGTTCCTAGATGGAGTCTTCTCTATCTTGTCTAGAGCCTCCACAACCAACCTAAACTCCGTTGCTTCACACCCACATCAAAAATACTTATCAAGATTTAAATAATTACCGTGGTAAACCTACGTAACGTTTAAATAACTTTAACGTTACTTAATTATTGATGATGAGAACCCGGCAAGAAGGTACCGATGCCTTGTCAGTGTTACGCTGACCGCGTGAGAACAGCGCGTAAGCACGCTAAACAGTATTTAGG
>DAIRVF010000012.1:0-15224 GCA_036802965.1 Zestosphaera sp. | reverse complement strand
AGGGATGGCAGAATATACGTGGATCTCGACAACATACAGATAATTAAGAAGCACGGAGGCTCTCTCGCAGACACTAAGCTAGTTTACGGTGTCATATTAGACAAGGAAGTCGTTCATCCAGGCATGCCTAAGAGAGTTGAGAAAGCTAGGATCGCCTTAATTGACGCGCCGCTAGAGATCGAGAAGCCTGATATAACAGCTAAGATAAACATAACTTCTCCGGACCAGATAAAGACGTTCTTAGATGAGGAGACCAGGGTTCTTAAGGATATGGTTGAGAAGATTGTTGCTACTGGTGCTAACGTCGTTATTTGTCAGAAGGGTATTGATGACGTCGCTCAACACTTCCTAGCAAAGAAAGGAATACTAGCAGTAAGAAGAGTTAAGAGATCAGACATGGAGAAACTAGAGAGAGCTACTGGAGGCAAGATCGTGAGCAACATCGATGACTTAACACCTAACGACCTAGGCTACGCAGAACTAGTTGAGGAAAGGAAGGTAGGGGAGGACAAGATGGTGTTCGTTGAGGGCACTAAGGACCCGAAGGCGGTCAGCATAATAATCAGGGGTGGCCTAGAGAGAGTCGTTGACGAGGCTGAGAGATCCTTCAGAGACGCGTTAAGTGTTGTAGCGGACGTTCTCAGAGTCCCTAAGATCGTGTACGGTGGCGGTAGCTTCGAGATAGAGATAGCGAGGTACTTAAGAGAGTACGCTACTAAGGTGGGCGGGAAGGAACAGCTAGCCGTACTATCCTTCGCCAAAGCTTTAGAAGGTGTTGTCTCAGCACTTGTAGAGAACGCAGGTCTAGACCCGATAGACATGATCTCAGAGTTAAGGAGTGCGCACAACAAACCTGACGGGATTAAATACGGGGTTAACGTATTCAGCGGTAAGGTCGATGATATGGAGGCTTTAGGAGTTATAGAACCTCTGACAGTGAAGACTAACGCTCTTAAGGCAGGTACTGAGGCAGCAACCCTGGTGTTAAGGATTGATGACGTGGTAGCGGCTAGCAAAGTCAAGGAAGAGAAGAAGGAAGAGAAGAAAGAGAAGAAGGAAGAAGAGGAGAAGTAACGCGTTAACTCATAGCTTTTTTCTAAGGCTCCAATTAAACAATACCTTTTTAGGTTTTCAAGATATTAGTTTTCTAGTGGTGGCGTTTATTGTCCGGTATTGAGTATAGCTCGCGTAGGAGGGGTTCAACAGACGACTACATAAGATATCTTGAGATGAGAATTCAGGAACTGGAGACCGAGGTAGAGTTCCTTAGAAATGAGATAAACTACTATAAGAAAGAGATTGAGAAGCTCCTCTCAACCCCCCTCATAGAGGGCGTCTTACTTGAGGTATTACCTGATGGCAGGGCGGTGGTCAAGAGTTCCACAGGCCCTAACCTTGTGGTTGAGGTTTTGGGGAACGTTGACGTGAAGAACGCGCGGCCGGGATCTAGGGTAATGCTTAATCAAAGAGGTTCCGCCGTAGTCGGCATCCTCCCATCACTTGAAGACCCTTACGTCAGGGCTATGGAGGTCATTGAGAGACCTAAGGTAAGGTACGAGGACGTGGGAGGTCTTAAAGAACAGATAAGGGAGTTGAGGGAGGTCGTTGAATTACCTCTGAAGAATCCTGAATTATTTAGGGAGATGGGTATAGAGCCCCCTAAAGGTATCCTCCTCTACGGCCCCCCAGGTTGCGGCAAGACTTTACTAGCTAAGGCCGTTGCCGGCGAGTCTAACGCTACGTTCATAAGCTTGGTCGCCTCAGAGCTAGCTCAGAAATTCGTTGGTGAGGGTGCTAGAATCGTTAGGGAAGTCTTCAGTTTCGCGAAGAAGAAGGCTCCAGCGATAATACTCATAGACGAGCTTGACGCTATTGGGGCGAAGAGACTTGACATAGGAACTAGTGGCGAGAGGGAGATTCACAGAACACTCACTCAGTTACTTGCTGAGTTAGACGGTTTCGAACCACTAGATAATGTTAAGGTCTTAGCTACTACGAACAGGATAGATATCTTAGACCCCGCACTACTAAGACCTGGAAGATTTGACAGAATAATCGAGGTTCCGCTACCTGATCTCCAAGGCCGTCTAGAGATATTCAAGATACACACCAGGAAGATGAAGGTCAAGGACGTGGACCTAGGATTGCTAGCTAAGTTATCTGAAGGCGCTTCAGGAGCTGACATAAGAGCTATATGTACTGAAGCGGGATTCATCGCGTTAAGGAATAACAGAAATTACGTGGTCATGGACGACTTCATCGAAGCCACTAAGAAGATTCTTAAGGATCGTTTCAGACCCTACGCAGAGGAGAGCGGCAAGATGCAGGAACGCAAGACGCCCTCGGTGGTTTAAGGGTTGAGTTACGTTATCAGGAAGATAACCCCTGAGGAACTACTCAGTTTCAGAGCTATCCTAAATTATCAGCTGAGAGTAAGCATTGCTGATTCTGTACTACCGGATAACTTGTTAGTAGGTGTATCAAAAAATACTGGGAGGGTGAGAGCTTTGATAGATCCTGAAAACACCGAGGTACTGGCTACCGTTGTCGCGTCAACAAACACCCTCAACATAAGATTAAGCCTAGCTAGGAGAATACATAAATTAGTTCCTCCCCCACGATTAAGACTAGTCGTAGTAAACGAGATTGTTCCGGACATATTAGAAGCTAAGAGTTCTGTCTTCTCGAAGCATGTCTTATCAGTAGATGAGGAGCTTAGGGCCGGTGACGAAGCTCTCGTAGTTAGTGAGGACGATGAGCTCTTATGTGTTGGCAAGCTCCTCCTATCACCCGAGGAAATACTTCAGTTATTAACTGGTCCCGCGTTAAAGATTAGGGAGTGTGTGGCTGGATGAAGCAGGTTGAGATATTCATCTATGAAGAATACGAGAAAATACTTAAAGAACCTGGTAGGGAGTGGGTCCTGATCACCGGATTCCCCGGCTTTGGCTACGTAGGGACTATAGCAACCAGGTATATAGCTAATAAGATGAAGTCTGTCAAGATAGGGGATATCGTAACCAAGTATATGCCTGATTTCGTGGCTATGGAGGAATACGGTGTCATGACCCCCTACGAAATATTCTTAGCCGAGAACAGGAACCTAATAATAGTGGTTAATAACGCGTTACCCACAACCCCGGAGAGAGTACCCTATTCCTTAGCGCTGGCCGATTGGTTTAAGAAAATCAACGGTAAGAGAGCGGTGTTTGCTGGCGGACTTAACGTCAAGCTTAAGGAGGGTGACGAGGAGTTCAGGTGGGTCTGCAACATGGACTGCGGGTGGAGCTTTAAAGAACCAAAGTTAGGGAAAGGTAACTATATTGTGGGCCCCCTAGCAACTCTTTACGCGATCTTCACACTTAAGAAAATACCAACACTTCTAATACTGCCTTACACAGAGCCAGGCAGGTACGACCCCTCCGCAGCGGCAGTCTTCATAAGAAAGCTCAACGAAATAATAGAGATCGGCGTATCGGTCGATGACTTAATAGAGTATTCCAAGTTAGTCGCTTACGCGGAGACCTTAATGGAGGAAGCAAGTAAGAAAACTAAGGAAGAGAAAGGACCTAAGCTATACATGTGAGTCCTTGACCGAAGAGACTTGTTTTTAGGGAAAGCCCGTTAAGGTTCTTGACATAACTCAATTATCTTAACTCCGTACGCAACCAAGTCTCTGAAGAGTTCTCGCTCACTCCAAGCATATTTTGAGCATGTGAGGATAACTAGATCGGCTTTTCCCGTCTTCTCGAGAATTAAGTTCCTTATCTCCTTAACCATATAATTAATGACTTGCTCCTCCACAGTTAAGGGCATCTCGAATTGTGAGTAAGGATATACCTGATCTAGTTCCGCAGGTACTAAATTAAAGTAGGGTAAGTACACGAAGACTTGGGACTCCGCGTCGATCATCCCCTTACTTAAAGCATTCTTAAATATTTCTGAGTTCTTAAAAGGCTTCTCCTCCGGATTACCCGGCAGTAAGATTATCTTCTTTTTCTTCTCATTGAAAGCTTTCTTAACGAACCTTCTATGACGTATTAGTTCCGGTCTATAATATGATGTAACGTCGTAAAGGAATATCGCGTGTGAGTCCCCCTTAAACCTAGGGTCAAGTCTTTCTATCCAATCAACGTATCTTATCAGAGTGTTTAGAGCCTCCCTAAGTGATGGGTGGGTCCTCGCTCTTTCCTCAATCAACTCCCACAACCTACCCTCCTTTAAAGCAGTCTTAACTCGCTTTACCTCCCTGTTTATCACGTGTAGGTTATGGATCGCGAGCATCTTAGTTTTCTCTTTTTCCTCCAACTCCATCAATTCCTTAGGTGTGTACCTGCTACAGACCTCGCACTCGCACGGCAGGTACTCTAAGTCTGTGATTCTGTAAGTGCCTTCCTCAGTCATGTACCTGCCGTCTCTAGCATATAGTATGTAGGAAGCTGAGTCGAAAGTGTCTACCCCTAACGCCACCATTAACGGGATTATGAGTGGGTGCCCGCCGCCAAATAAGTGAACAGGTTTATCTAGAGGTAGTACGCTCTTAGCTACGGCGACCATATCAACTATTTTACTGAAACCATATTTCTCGAGTACGGTGACTGGAGATCCTATGGCGTACATACTGTAACCCTCAATCCTGCTTGCTTCCGTTGCGGATTTGAGAACGAGATCTAGGTAGACCCCTCCCTGTACTGGTAAAACCCATAGAACGTCGCTCTCCCTAACCTTCTCTATGGTGAGGCGAGCCCTCCTTAAAGTTTCTTCAACACTCTCCACAGCCTCCTCATAGCTAGAGTCGTCTCTAGTAGGGATATCCGCTATCACAGCTATGTCAGAACCTATCTCTACTTGATAAGTAGCTATCTCCTCCGGCTCTATCCTTATTCTGTCCCTGCCATACCTCAATATCTGGTAGGCCCCTGAATCCGTCATAACCACTCCTTCAAAATTTATGATCTTCTTAACGCCGATTTCCTTAGCCTTATCCCCGAATACCTGCTTTATTATGAACGCGTTAGTTATGACTTGATCAAAGCCTATACTCCTTACCTTATCCGCTGGTACCTCCCTATCTTGTTTTACCGGGTTAATTACTGGGAAAAAAGCCGGGGTTTCTATGTAGCCGGATTTAGTCTTGAGCTTCCCTATCCTCCCGGCAAGGTCCTTGTCCTTAATCTCGAAGCTCATGCCATGCTCAACCAATGTCTTGACGTCTTGACTCCTCAAGTCTAGATTTGAGCACCGCGTTTCTTTAACTCCAAGTATTCTTGTAAGACGCTATACAGCTTATTAGCTAGGGCGCCGGAACCTTCAACCCCGTTCTCCGTTATCTTGAATTTATCGTATACGTAGACCGCGTGAGCCTCTTTGATAACCCTGACAGATGAGGGGGGTATGTTGAGTTTCGTCATAAGATACCTACCGAATTCTTCCGGGTCGAAGATAGGCCTACTCTCGAATATTATCTCGGATATTCTAGAACCGTTAACAAAGACTTTATAAAAAGACCTGCCTTCCTGATTCCTGGCGTTCTCAAGAACTAAGTGTAGAGTGAGCCTCTCACTAAGGTCTAAACCGACTAGCTTGCCTGTATACGTTGTTCCATCAACCAACTTCACCACTATCTCATTACCTATCAAATTATTGAGCTCACTTATTAGACTCCTTACCGCAGGCTGAATCACACCACTCATTTCTACTACCTAAGCTTCATATACTGAAATAAACTTTAAAAATTCACGTTTTAAGCACTCCGTAGTGAGCACTGAAAACGAAAAACTTTTAAGGGTGTGCTCATACATTATTACGACTAAACAAGTGTAGAGGTGAAGTGAATGTCTCAAGGACCTGCGTCAAGCAACGTGGTCTTAGTAGGTAAGAAACCCGTAATGAACTACGTGCTAGCAACACTAACCCTGCTAAACCAGGGAGTTCCTGAAATCGTGGTAAAGGCTAGGGGCAGAGCTATAGGGAAAGCAGTCGACACAGTCGAGATAGTGAGGAATAGGTTCCTGCCCGACAAGGTAGTAGTAAGAGACATAAGAATAGGGAGTCAAGTAGTTACCAGCGCTGAAGGCAGGCAATCCAGGGTCTCAACAATCGAGATAGTAATATCTAAGAAAGACTAACGAGTTGTGTTTTTTCCCCAACTAACTCAAGAGAAGCTAGTGAGTCATTCTACGTTTTTTAATTAAGCTACCTAGGTTTACGAATTAATAACTCTTCCCGTGACTCACACGGAAAACTCGGAGAACTACGTAGCTAAAATCAGCGTCTGGTGTTTCAATCATCTATTCATAGGTAATTCCACTCATCATCTGTTCTTCTCTACGTTTACTAAAATAATAAAGTTTCAAATACCTACAGCAACTCCCTATACTTACTTACTAGTACATAAACCCTTGAGATTCTAGGGTATTCGTAACATGGGGTCTCGTACTCCTCGCCGTTAACGAGCTTAACTAATAATTTGCTCATCCTTATCTTGCCTCTCTTCTCGCAGTCCAGTATCGTGGATTCCTTAACTAACCCGTTGATTGCCAGCCCCTCAAGCTTTAATACGTCGATCGTTTCGGGCAAGGGTCGACACCCAGAATATAATTACAGCGAGCTTATATGTTAGTTAGGGGGTGGGGTTGAGGGTACTGTTAGTGACCTCAAGAATAGCTAGGCCGATACTTGAGGAGGTGGTTAAGGACCTACGTGATCTTATTGATCTAGATGTTTTTGAGTTGAGAAGCGTTCCTATCGCTTCCTTAGCGACTACCAAGCTTATAGCTAGTGAACTAGCTACCTACGAGAAGTCGGGAAAAGCTGACTTAATAGTCATTCCCGGCTTGAGCATAGGGTCCGCGAAAGAAATCCAGAACTTGATTGGGATAAGAGCGGTCAAGGGTCCTAAGTACCTCGGCGACTTACCTGAGATGCTGAAGCAACTTCTTCAGGGGTTCGAGTTCAGCCCGGACGTTCCGGCAGACGAGGTCATGCGTGAAAAACTAACGAAATATTATCAAACGAAGTTGAGTGAGGTCCTGCAATCTAGGAAACCCCTCTTTAAGTTGAGGAACGTAGTGTTCACAGAGACACCGCCACCTCTCAACTTAATCTATGAATACCTAGTTAGCGAGTATTCCAGCGTTGAGCACCTAGAAACAAAACTTAACGAACTCAGAACCTTGAGTTATGAGGGTGTGGTAGTAGGGTGTGGTGTTGAGTGCAGGGCTCTAGACCTTGTCGGCAAGTTGTTGTCTGTCAGCTCAGCACACAACATGTTGACCGGGATTGACTTAATCTACGAGAGTGTCCCTAAGGAGAAGCTTAAAGACTTGCTCGATTTGAGCGACTTAATACTCAACATATCAACGAGTAATGTCGACTTAGTCGCTAGCTACTTAAGGACTGATCAAGCAGTCGTGGCGGTGCCTTCGAGTGATGGGAGTGAGGACGTTATCAAAGTAGTTGAGACACTTCAAGATATGGGCTTCAATAAAATCTTAGTTGACACCATAGTCAGACCACCCACGCTAGGTTTCGTGAACAGCATAATAGAGTTGAGCAAAATAAGAAACAGGGTTAGATGCCCTATCTTATTCAGTCCTGCTAACGTATATGAATTAATAGACGTTGATACCCCGGGGGTCATAGCTCTCTTAATAGATATAGGGTTCGAATTAGGTGCTTCATCCATATTAATCACTGAGTCAAGCGTTAAAGCCCGCGGCGCTTCCTTAGAAGCCTCAATCAGCAGAGAATTAATTTACAGAGCCTTCCTTAAGAAGTCACCCCCAGTTAATCAAGGGATAGACCTCCTGATAATCAAGGATAAGAAAGACTTAAACATTCCTATACCAGTTCATGAAGGAGTCGTCGAGAGAGTTAGTGGTGAAGGCCAGCCACGCCTAGATATGAGGTATTATGTGAAAATCTATGTGGATAAGGAAGGAAAGCAGATAGTAGTAGACGTTCATGACAGAAGCAGTAACAAAATTCTCAAAAGATACGTGGGAAGCAAAGCACTCGATTTAGGCAGAACACTATTGAGAGACTACGAGATAAACGTCGATCACGCCCTCTACATAGGTTACGAGTTAAGTAAAGCTGAGACAGCGTTAAGACTTGGTAAATCCTACGTTCAAGACGAAGACTTATTTAAACGCACCTATCATTAACCACGCGTAATTATCCCTCATGTCTTCAGGAGGGCCCCTAACTGTACACTTCTTGACCACGAGAACGAGGTTTTAGGGGGTTCTTCTTTTTAAAGCGATGTTCTAAGTTATTCTTGGTGTGTAAAATGGTTGTACGAAGAAGAACCGTTACGGCGAAGAAAATAACCGGTAAGAAGACTGTGAAGGATAAGGTCTACCAGTACGAGTATTACACACTCCCGCTGAATCTGTACCTCCCTAAGAGCATGGTAGAGAAGTGGGGTACTGAATTCATTATTGAGAGAGATGAGGAGAAGGGCAGAATAACGATCTACTCTGTTAGAAGTGTTGAGAGTAAGTAAAGGGATTATCTTGAGGTTTTTATGTGTAGAAGAAAACGCGGACAATACTTTGAAGATTTCTTTTACGGAAGAATGCTTTAGAGAAGCTGTTAAGTCTCTACTCATGATCATACCCCTAGGTAAGGTCACTAGCTATTCAATGATAGCTAAGATCTTAGGAGCTCATCCCAGGAGTGTTGCTAGGGTCCTGAAAAGCAATAAGGAACCCATAATAATCCCTTGCCATAGGGTAGTTCACGAGAGCGGGAAACTCGGTAGCTACACATTCAAGGGTAAACCACAACCGGACCTGAAGAAAAAACTCTTGATTTTAGAAGGCGTTGGGATAGCTGACGATAAAGTGCTTAGGGAGTCTTTCATGGAGGACTTGCCGTGACGGAATCAGTTAGTTTGACAGTCTCAGGAAACGATCTCTAACGTGTTTAGAACGGGGTCTCAACCCCCCTACTATTTAAAACCGATGATATGGTCCACTTTAAAGCCTCATAATCTTTCTTCTCATTACCGAAGATGCCGTCTTGCCTAACGACCTCCACACCCTTGAAAAAGAGGGATATAGTTACCGTATCGTTTTTCAGCTCCTCAGATAAGAACATGACCGTCGTCACTAAGCCTCTAGATTTCTCCTCTATCCTTCTCAGAGTCTTTTGTAAGACTCGAGCTTCGGGAACTCCTGTTCTAGAAATCACTACTAGGACCACGTCACGCCCGTAAACTACCTCCATCAACTCCCTCAGATCGCTTATTACCCTCATTACCTACAGTCCTGCACCTACTGTTGTAAGCTTCCCTAATTATTTTCTTCTCTTCAGGAGTTAAATACACTTCTATATCTACTGGGGTCTTAAGCTCCGTTGGCTTTCTAATCCCCATACTATTTAGCAAGACTAAATCGTAGTTGAGTAATTCTCTTAACTCGCTACAGGGTAGCTCGCTAGCAAGTCTCTTAAGACCTTCCCCAAAGTTTACGTGTTTTCTGAGCTGTGACTCACTCACGGAAGCCCCACACACCAAGCACGTGAGGTCCGGCATTAACGAGTTGAAGCCGCATCTAGGGCACGTGATCGGGGGGATCTTATACCTTCTGTTAACCCACGCGTTAAACCACTTTATCCTGAGTACTTCTATGAGGTCTGTTCGCTTCTCCCGCACTACCTGCTCGTAGATCCTAGGAGCTACTAAGAGGACAGAGTCCTTAACGCTCGCTACTATGAAGTCGAGGAGGTTTGGCGTTAAAGACTCGAACATCTGGACTATCCTATTAGCTATCAACTCGTTTATGGTTTCTTTATGCCTGTTATATCTCTTAACTACCGTCTCAACATCCGTGCGAGTGGTTGGGGGGCCGTAGAGCTGAGTTAGTATGTCGTGAAGTAGCTCCACGTACTGAGCATCACTTAACCCAAGTATTGAGAGACCTGATAAGTTAACGAAGTCCCCTATGTTCTCGTTAATCCATTTATCAATATCTACTTCCTTACGACTCGCTTTCCTCTCTTTAACTGTTTTCTGTTCAACTTCTTTCTTAGGAGGCTTTCCCCTCCCAGCCTTAGTCTTCTTCCCAACACTTTTTCTCTTAGATTCTTTATCTTTCTTAACCAATCACCTCAACCCCGCTTAAATACCCTTGATAGTCGTTCTTATCTCGATTATGTCTTTATCCATTAATTTATGTGAGAGACCCACCTTCTCGCCCGGATACTTCGCTGAGGGCCCCCAAACCCTGGCGTACTTAAAGAACTTCAGAAATTCCTCACGTATTTCTTTAATAGCGTCCTCAACCGTGGAGCCCTCCTTAAGAATCAGAGGCTTAGGTGAGTGTGTGTCTGTGTTAGGTTCCTTCGTGTAAACCCTTATTAAGTTAAGCATTTTGAAGACTAGTCGAGGAACGCTCTCAAAACCTCTCATGTGTGTTGCGGAGACGGGCAAGACCTCAACACTGGGTATTAAGTTCTTTAAAGCTTCTGTCAAGGAACTCAGCTGGTTTTCCGCGATCAGGTCTACCTTATTCAACAGTATTAGTGAGGGCTTGTAAGTAACCCTCTCGAAGATAGCTCTCTCGACCTCGTCTAGAGATACCTCGCCGATGATCCTCACCTCAGAGTTGTAGAGGCGGTAACTCTCAAGGAGTTTTCTTACGTCCTCAGCCGTACACCCGATTAACTTACCGTTTACCACTACCCTAACTCCCTGTTGGCTCCTCCCCCTGATTATCTGTACCTGACCCCTAGGTCTTACCAAGTAGATGCCGGAGTCTCTTAATTCCTTCACCATGATCTCTAACTGCCTCACGGGATTGTTTGAAGCGTCTAGGACTATCAAGAGTCCATCAGCGTTCCTAGCTAGACCTAGCAACCTAGTCCCCCACCATACAGCGCCTTTCGAAACTCCCTCAACGAACGCGGGGGTATCTATCAACTGTATCTGGATATCCTCGAACATCATCATTCCAGGCACGGGCATTTTAGTGGTGAACGGTACTTGACCTACCACAGGTTTTGCGTTGGTCAACGCTCTGAGCACGGAGCTCTTCCCAGAGGACGGGAAACCTAGGATGACTACTTGCGCGGCGCCCTCCTTCTCTATGAAGAACGTGGGACCTCCACTACCCCCTCTCCTAGACCTCTTCTCTTCAAGCTCTTTCCTAAGCTCCGAGAGCTTCCTCCTAACCCAAGCAACGAGGTTCTCAGTACCTTTATGTTTGGGGATGGCTGACAAAAACTCTTCTAAAGCCTGTATTTTCTCTTCAGTAGTCTTAGCCTCTAAATACTTCACCCACTTAGCCTTAGCTTCAGCAGGTAGGTTGGTCGGCACTCTCTCTCCTATTAAAAATTAGGTTAGCCCTCTTTAAGTCTACGAATCATTGTCGAGCCCTCTCCCCAAACCACCTAAGCAATCCCTGATCATTCTTGACACTCCCTAAACCTAGTTTCTTAAGCGTTGACCAGGTCTTACGTATTATGGGGGTTTCTTCAGAGACGTGCTCAGCTAACCACTTAATAGTCCTCGGGTCTGAAGGGTACCCGCTACCGAAATCACCGTAGATAGAGTGCAGGAACCCCACATGCGTATCCCTGAGAAACTTAGCGATTATGGAAGCCGCCGCTACTACAGGGTACCTGACGTCAGCTTTGTGCTCGTAAATGAGTTTAATATTGGTTGGGATGTTCGCCACCAGGACCCTCTCGTGTTTAAGGGATGAGAGAGCGTCTACGTAAACTTCAGATACCTTGATTCCCAGACTCAAGACAGTCTTAACCAACGAAACGACTGCCTCAACAAACAAATTATTCAAGTTATTCGCGTCTATCGTTGCCGGTCTGTACCTCCTAACAACCACTACCTCAGCTACCTCAATGATTTTAGGGAATAAAGCAGCTCTGGCACGTGGTGTAAGACTCTTACTATCCCTAACCCCTAAGTCTTTAAGGCGCTGTGTAAGTTCCTCTCTAACCCCGACGCAAGCAACGAACATATCCCCTATTACAGGCCCTCTCCCAGCCTCATCTATCCCTAAGGACACGGAACCCTTAGACATAAACAAACTTCAAACCCCTCCCTCCAAGACCTTAACAACAACCCCTATAAGATCCTCGAAGTCTTTCTTAATCCTTTCCAGAACGCCTCTTACATCCTTCCCTCTAGGCTCTACCTCACTAATTAAGGCCAGCGCCTCCTCAGTTGTTGAGACCTTAAATAGTGGGTATCCCCTAGCTTTAACACATTCGTTGACGTGTATTAAGCCTGGATAGTAAGTGATACCGACCGTGTTGAGGAGCGCGGCTTCCCTAGCCAGAGTTGAGCCGCCACTAACTACCGCCCTAGCGTAAAAAGCTAAGCTGACCCCGTCGTAGGAACCCTCAATAACGATCACTTTACTCCTCAACGTCTGAGGTAATTCATCAATTAATTTTTTATGTTCGGGGTATCTGGGAAGGAAAACAATCTTTAGATCGTTGCTTAAGACGTGATATATTAATTCCCTGAGATCGAAACTTAACTCAACACCCTTATAGTAGGTTGCGTGACGCTCGTGCGGCCTGAGAACTAAGTACTTGTAGGGTTCAAGACCTAAACCCTCCACATAGCTTAAGTCTGGCTCACTCCTAAGTAGCCAGGAAACCTCGTCAACCCCGCCGTACCTCACTAGTCTAGAACCCCAAAACATGTACTTCCTAACGTCTTCCTCAGGTATGCAGTCAGAGACTATCACTACGTCCGCTAGGGGTAGGGAAAGCCTACTGGGTACTTGAGCGTGAGGCGAGTCTGTTATAGCCACGTACTTAATCCCGACACCGAAAGCCAGCCTGGCGGCGGATGGGTTGGGGTAAGCCACGAGTACGTCTGGCCTAAACCTCTCAACATGTACTGCTAGACCAAACATCCTGTCAGCGTCTCCCAACACCTTATCGTACGGGTTGCCTATGACGTACCTCCCGATAACCACAGGTTCCACTCCAAACCTCCTCAGAGCCCCTACAGTGTACTCGTAGTCTCTGCAAGTGATTAAGACCTCATGACCTCTCCCACGCAACTCCCTAGATAATGAACCAAAAAGAGTTGCTTGCTTAGAAGTCAACACATCAACCCATACCCTGAAATCCACCACCCCAACAAATATCGGGGACTGAAAATTAATTAATTGAAGTAGTCAATTAATTAACGTGGTGTAATCAAGAGTGAGACTCTTCGGTACTGATGGTGTTAGAGGGGTTGTTAATGAAGACCTAAAACCAGAATTCGTTGTCAGACTCGCACTAGCCATAGCGTCATACTTCGGTAGCGGATCCTCCATATTAGTTGGGAGGGACGCGAGAGCTGGTAGTGAGTTAATTCAGGATATCGTGATGGGTGTTTTAGCGTCCTCAGGACTAAGGGTTTACGACGCCGGCCTCACACCGACTCCTGCGCTACAGTACAACGTCAAGGAGAGAGGTTTTGACGGGGGTGTGATGGTGACTGCGTCACATAACCCGCCGCAGTACAGTGGTGTAAAGGTAGTGTTGTCTGACGGCATCGAAGCCCCTAGAGAGGTTGAGGAGGAGATTGAAAAGATATTCCTTGAGGAGAGCTTTAGGAGGGTTTCTTGGAGGGAGTTAAGGCACAGGAAGACCTTAATTGATGACGTTAATGAGTTCTACGTTGACGGGATAATTAAGCTCGTTGATACTAGTAAGCTGAAGAAAGTCTTCAGAGTAGTTGTTGATCCCGCGAATAACGTGGGCGCGCTCACAACCCCAAAACTGCTCAGAGCGCTCGGCGTGCGCGTGTTGACCGTTAACGGCGACCTAACCCACCAGCCTTACAGAGAGCCTGAACCTACTCAGGAAAACCTAGAATACTTAAGTAGCATAGTACGCGACGTGAAAGCGGATTTCGCCGTAGCACATGACGGGGACGCTGACAGAGCTATCTTCATAGACGATCTAGGTCGTTATATGCCGGGCGATAGATCCGCCACTCTCTTATGTAAGCACATAATAACCAACAGGAGAGATAATTTGCCGCGCCGTGTGGTTACGGCCGTCTCATCATCAACCATAGTAGAGGACCTGCTTCGTGAGTACGGTGTGGAGGTCGTGTGGGTTAGGGTGGGCAGCATAGTGATTGCTAGGACTATGAAGAGTTTAGGGGCTATGGCGGGTTTTGAGGAAAACGGGGGTTTCATGTACGCACCGCACCAGATGGTACGGGACGGCGCAATGACTACCGCGTTGATGCTGGAGTTGCTAGGTAGTGAAGGCGTTTCCCTTAGCGAGTTATATGATAAGCTACCTAAGAGGTATTTAATCAAGACCAAGGTGCCTTTGAAGGACAAGAGCTTGGTTAGCGACGTAATAGACAAGATCTTACTTAGTTATGGTGGATATAGGAACATAACCATAGATGGCGTGAAGGTAATAGGACCTGATTTCTGGTTCTTGGTAAGGCCTTCCGGAACAGAACCTTTAATAAGGATTTTCGTAGAAGCAGATAGTGAGGGCAAAGCTAACGAAATTCTTAAAGACTTACTGAGAATTACTAGTGAGGTATTGAAATGAGGTACCCGTTACTAAACCTGCTTGCATGCCCGATGTGCAAGAATTTCCCCTTAAGACTATACGTGATAGAGAAGAAGGTGTCAGAGAGGGATTACGCGGTTACCAAACCATTCTGTGACTACTATTGCGGTAGGCACGAGAAATCAGTTAGCTCTCTAGATATTAATAAACTAGAGTGTGAGTCATGCGTTAAGGAAGACGTCTTGAGCGGGGTTCTATTATGTGAGAAATGCGGTCGGTGGTACCCAATAATAAACGGGATCCCCTTCATGTACCCAGACAGTAGGAGACTACACCCAAAGGTCAAGTCTAGAGAGGAGGAATTCCTTAAAAAATACAGAGATCTACTCCCTAGCGACGTTCGCGAGAAAATCAAGTGGTCTTAAGTATCCTAACGCCTAAACCTTCTCCTACCTCTCACAGGCCTTGCAGAAAATTCAGCTACCCTCTCCTCGCCAAGTATCCTTTCTTTCAACTCGTCAACGGCTTTCAATAATTCGTTTAATGTGTTCTCGTCCAGCTTGTTTTGCTCTAAGAATTCCTTGCCGGAACTCGTTAGCCTAAGCTTTCTCAGCGTGGGTTCTGTCTCCACTAAACCTAGATAAAGAAGTACTCGAACATCCTCACTTAATTCCTTACTGCTAGGTATTTGATCTACTAACACGAAAGAATAC
>DAIRVF010000011.1:0-16227 GCA_036802965.1 Zestosphaera sp. | reverse complement strand
GAATATAGTCATCAACCCTTTCCTGACCCCGGCTACCGCCAGACCCCACCCATCATCGTGTGATTCCCTATGACCTCTCGTGATCTTAGCTAAGTAGGGGTCCTTATGGGATGATTCGATGAAGTCCTCAATAACATTACTTAATTCCTTCCTCGCGAATTCCCCGCTCATAAAACCTACCAGGATCCTACACACATATACCACCAATTCATTGTAGCCAACGAACTTAAAATTAGGTATCGCATTAAGTTTGGGGGATGGTCGTGCGCGAGTTAAGGATAGGTATATTGCAATTCTCTTCGTTAACTAACGAGAGCGAGACGTTGGTTAAGATCAGTAAGTTGATTAAGGAAGTCACGGCCGACATAGTCATCTTACCTGAGTACGCACCATTCAACATAGTGAGGTTGAAGCCCGAGGAAGCCTACTCCATGGCTAGCGGTCTTGAGGGCGAGTTTGTCAAATTTTTCAGTAGGTTAGCACGCGAGTATTCCTCATACTTCGTTATCACGACGTTTGAGAAGAGTCTGGAACCGCCTAAAGTCTATAACACTGCAGTCATTATAAGACCTAACGGTGATATAGCCGGAATTTACAGGAAGACTCACTTATTTGACGCTTACGGGTATCGAGAATCAGATTACATAATGCCTGGAAAAGAGGTCTCACCAGTAGTAGATACAGGGAAAGCTAAGATCGCTGTAGCAATATGCTTCGACATAAGGTTCCCTGAACTCTTCAGGATTTACTCGTTAAACGGTGCTGAGCTCGTGGTGGTTCCCTCCGCATGGTTTAAGGGACCGTTGAAGGAAGAAACACTTTCTTTCTTAGCTAGGGCTAGAGCTCACGAAAACACTATCTACGTTGCTGTAGCCGTGCAATACGGGGATGAATATACCGGAAGATCCCTCATGGTCGACCCGTGGGGAACTCAAATACTGGACTTAGGTGTTGGGGAGAAATATTATGAGTTAGACATAGACATAGATTTGGTGAGTGAGGTTAGAAGAAAGCTTCCCGTCCTTCAATTAAGGAGAACAGACCTTTACCGCCTTTACCTGTAGGTGGCGAGCGATTCTAAATAAAAACTTATATACTGTCGTCAGTCTTTAATCTAGGTATGCGGTGAATAATGAGATGAGTGAGAGTAGGTTCAGGCACATAGTAAGGATCGCCGGCGTTGATGTCAGTGGAGATTTACTTATTCCTTATGGTTTAGCTAAGATAAAGGGAATCGGATACCATACTGGGCTAGCTATTGCGAGGATTGTCGGGTTAGATCCTCAGTCCCGCATAGGTTACTTAAGCGATGCTGATGTGCGTAGGATAGAGGACGTCATCAACAACCCGCTAAAGTACGGTATTCCTGCTTGGTATCTTAATAGGAGGAAAGACTACGCTTCAGGGAAGGATAGACACCTAATATCAGCTGACCTGATTTTTGAGGCTAGGAGTGATATAGAGAGAGAAATAAAGACGAGGAGCTGGAGAGGTATAAGACATCAGCTAGGTCTTAAGGTTAGAGGCCAGAGAACCCACACTACGGGCAGGATAGGGCCCGTGGTAGGGGTTACTAAAGGTAAGGCAGCGCAACAACAGAAAAAGGAGTGATGAGGTGTCTGGTGGTCTTTAATGGGTGATCCTAGGAAGTCTAGGAAGAAGTGGGAGAAACCCGGTCACCCGTGGATTAAGGACAGGTTAATTGAGGAGATGGAGTTAGTGGGTAAGTACGGGTTAAGGAACAAGAGAGAGTTATGGCTAGCTCAGACGTTCCTGAGGAATATTAGGAATAGAGCTAAAGCACTCCTCTCACTACCTCCCGACGAAAGATCTGTGAGAGAAAGAGCTTTAGCTAGGAGGCTTTACAACTTAGGACTTCTTCAGAAGGAGGAGGGCACTGTAGACGATATTCTGGGACTGACTGTTGAGGACGTCCTTCAGAGGAGATTGCAGACCATAGTCTTCAGGAAGGGGTTAGCTAGAACCATTCACGAGGCGAGACAGTTAATAGTTCACGGCCACATATCTGTCGGTGGTAGGAGGGTGAGATCCCCGGGCTATCTGGTTGATAGGGAGAAAGAGCAATTGATTGGCTTCACGCCGGGCTCGCCCGTAGCTGCTAGGATTAAGAGGGAGGAATCTCTCGAGGAAGTAGCGAGTAATGGGTAGGTGAGAACTCATGACGTTTACTTCAAGAGAGCTTAAGTGGGGGGTTGCCCACATATATAGCTCATTCAACAACACTATAGTTCACATAACCGACTTAAGCGGTGCTGAGACCGTGGCTACTATGTCTGGAGGTATGGTGGTGAGAGCTGATAGGGAGAAGCCTTCCCCTTACGTGGCGATGTTGATAGCTTATAGGGCGGCTCAGAAAGCTATGGATAAGGGGATAAACGCCATACACATAAAGGTTAGAGGTCCGGGAGGTCATGGACCTAAAATACCTGGCCCAGGCGCTCAAGCAGCTATAAGAGCCTTAGCTAGAACAGGATTTATTATAG
This sequence comes from Zestosphaera sp., assembly GCA_036802965.1. Lineage (GTDB taxonomy): Archaea > Thermoproteota > Thermoprotei_A > Sulfolobales > NBVN01 > Zestomicrobium. The sequence continues at coordinate 13,723 of DAIRVF010000011.1, read as the reverse complement.
GGCGTATAGAGGACGTGACCCCTATCCCACACGACACTACCCGGAGACCTGGCGGCAGGAGAGGTAGGAGGGTGTAAGGTGTCTTACTCAATCAAGGTAGTTGAGAGAAGCGGTAATCGCCTCAAGCTTCTCTTCAAGGGGGTCCCACTAGCTCTCTTAAACGCTGTTAGGAGAGCTTCTATAGAGTACGTTCCTTCCATGGCCGTGGATTTCGTGGTATTCAACAACAATACTTCGGTCCTTCACGACGAGATAATATCTCATAGGCTTGGCTTAATACCGCTGAATTCCGAGGAAGCTTTAAGGAAGTATAAGAGTCCTGAGGAATGTGCTGGCAAAAGCTCTGAGAGTTCTATTGAGTGTTATGCTGTCTTATCCCTCCACGCCTCAACTAAGGAAGGCGAGATTAAGACGGTGTATTCAGGTGATCTAAAACCTGTTACAGATCCTGACGTAAGACCTGTGTATGAGGGGATACCGATAGTTGTTCTTGGACCTAATCAAGAAATCTCTTTAGAGGCGTACGCTAGGCTGGGGAGAGGCGTAGAACACATTAAGTGGTCGCCGGCAACCGTCTCTACAGTCACTTATTCAGCGAGACTGACTATCAAGGAAGAATTATGTACTCTGTGCGGTAAGTGTGTTGAGGTTTGCCCGCGGAACGCGCTAGCGCTGGAGAACGGCAAGATAAGAACTTATGAGGAGAGATGTATTCTCTGTAGGCAATGCGTTAATTCCTGCCCTACTGAGGCGGTGGTGTTAGGGTTTAAGGAAGACGAATTCTACTTAACGATAGAATCCTCCGGTTCTTTAAAACCGGAGACGATAGTGCGTGAAGCGTTTAAGATAGTCATATCGAAGCTTGATAAGTTTTTAAGTATCTTAGACTCTATTAAAGCTCAGAGTGGTGGGTGATGATGCGGCGTACGGGACCTACAAACATCACTTTAAGAACCCTAATTAAGGAGTTGAGGAAAGCAGCTAATCAGTATAAAGCACCTGTATGGGATTACGTAGCTGACATACTGGAGAGACCTTCTAGGAATAGGGTAGCGGTTAACGTTTCTAAGTTGGAGAGGGTGGCTTCACCTAACGACGTGGTGGTAGTTCCTGGGAAGCTGTTAGGTGCTGGTAATATAAGCAAGAAGGTAGTAGTAGCGGCCTATAGTTTCTCACCCAAAGCTGTTGAGAAAGTTAGGAGTGCTGGCGGCCAGGTAATGAGTATTAAAGACTTAGTTAGAGTTAATCCTAGAGGGAGTGGTGTTAGGGTGGTGATATGAGCGCTAAGGATGCTGAGGTAAGGAAGGAGATCATCATAGACGCTGAGGGAGCTATCTTAGGTAGGCTAGCTTCTAAGGTAGCACAATTTCTTAAGGAGGGTTACGAGGTTTACGTAGTCAACGCTGAGAAAGCAGTGGTTAGCGGGGAGAAGCAGAGGGTTATCGAAGGCTATAAGATCTGGCTTTCTCTAAGAACTTTAAGAAACCCTGAGAAAAGCTCTCCTAAGAGGCCTAGAAACCCTGTCTCCATAGTTAAGTATACCGTGCGGGGCATGCTACCAAAGAGCTTTAATAAGGGTCGAACCAGGTTGAGTAAGTTGAAGGTATTTGTCGGCGTTCCTAAGGAGTTGGAGGGTAAGGAGATGGTTAAGTTAATTACTCGTAAATCAAGGAAGGTGGTCACCGTGGCCGAGATAGCGGCGGCCCTCGGGTGGAGGGGGAGGAAATGAGTGAGGCGAGACTTCAGGAGTCAAAGATAGTCATCGCGGTAGGTAAGCGCAAGACAGCGATAGCTAAGGCAGTCATAGAGTCGGGGAAGGGGAGAGTCTGGGTTAACGGCGTGCCTATCGAGATATGGCCTGTTGAAGTTGCTAGGATGAAGATGATGGAGCCTTTGTTACTAGCTGGTAGGGAGGTCTGGGATAAGGTTGATATACGTGTGTACGTGAGAGGGGGTGGCGTGATGGCTCAGGCGGATGCCGTCAGGACAGCGATAGCGCGTGCTCTACTAAGTTATACAGGTAGTGAGGAACTTAAGAGAATATTCAACGAGTACTCTAGGTCCATGATTGCCGGGGATCCTAGGAGGACCGAGCCGGAGAAGTGGATGCGATATTCCGCGAGGAGGTTTAGACAGAAGTCTTACAGGTGACGCTGGATGGTCATTATCCCGGTAAGATGCTTCACGTGCGGTGCGGTGATAGGCGATAAGTGGGAGGCTTTCGTGGAGGGCGTTAAGCTCGGTAAAGACCCTGGGAAAGTACTTGATGAGCTAGGTGTTAAGAGGTATTGCTGTAGGAGAATGTTTATCTCGCATCTAGACTTAATTGAGGAGTTAGTTATGTATAGTAGGAAGGTGTGAACACATGAGCGAGGACGTTGATCGCGAGAAGCTAGCCGGTAGTGAGCTCTTGGTTCCGCTCAACATATACCTGGAGGCAGGCGTTCACATAGGTACTTACATGTGCACCAAACACATGGAGAAATTTGTTTACAGGCAGAGGCCTGACGGACCGTACATAATAGACGTGAAGAAGATTGATGAGAGGATCCGCATAGCCGGGAAATTCGTAGCCAGCTTTAGACCAGACGCGGTCTTAGCTGTTTCAGCAAGACCTTACGGTTTTCAACCCGTCCAGAAATTCGCTGAATTGACTGGTGGTAAATCTATCGTGGGCAGGTTTATACCCGGGACGCTCACGAACCCCAACCTAAGCATTTACATAGAGCCTGAGGTACTCATCGTGACAGACCCTAGAGTAGATCAGCAAGCACTTATCGAGGCCTCCAGGATAGGGATACCTGTGGTAGCGATAGTTAGCACGGACTCTAAGACTAGCAACGTCGACTTAGTGATTCCAGGCAATAATAAGGGTAGGAAGTCCCTAGCTGTTATCTACTGGTTGTTAACTAGGCAAGTACTTAGGGAGAGAGGGATCTTACCGCCAACCGGCGAGCTAAGCGTGGGTCCGGATGCTTTCGAGACTAAGGTGTTAAGTAAATGAGCGTGAGGAAGCCGGTTGTAGCTGGTTATTTTTATGAGGGGAGGAAAGAATCCTTAATTAAGCAGATTGAGTGGGCTTTCACACATAAGCTCGGTCCAGGATATATCCCTCGGGTCTCGGAAGAGAGGAATAAGGAGAGCATAGGTTTTGTAGTGCCTCACGCAGGATATATTTACAGCGGCCCTATAGCAGCACATTCTTACGCGAGGCTGGCTTCCGAAGGAAAACCAGACGTTTTTGTTCTGCTCGGACCTAATCACACAGGTGCCGGGGAAGCGGTTTCGGTGTGGAGTGAGGGGGCTTGGGAAACCCCGTTAGGGTATGCTAACATTGACGTGGATCTAGCTAAGGAAATAATAAGTAACTCAAGGTACGCCAGGCCGGACAAGCTAGCACACTACGAGGAACACTCGATCGAGGTTCAAATACCTTTCTTACAGTATCTTTTCAAAGACGTGAGCATAGTCCCTATATCCATAATGTATCAAGTTCCTGAAATCTCGGAGGACTTGGCCACTTCCATTTTTAAAGCTTCCTCAAAGCTTGGGAGAGACGCAGTAGTCATAGCTTCAACGGATTTAACTCATTACGAGCCTCATGAGAGAGCGGTTGAGAAAGACAAGGTAGTCTTAGATAAGATAAAATCATTAGATCCCGTAGGATTATTTGATGTGGTTTTAAGAAAGAACATATCGATGTGCGGTGTGGCTCCCGTAATGACTCTGCTTTACTACGCTAAGTTAAGCGGTTCTTCAGGAGCTGAAGTCCTGAAATACGGGACCTCAGGAGATGTGTCAGGCGATAAGACATTAGTTGTTGGTTACTCAGCCGTTAGGATTCTCAAGTAACACACGCGTTTTTCCAAGCAGAAAATCTCAGGGGTTGTGGGGAAGTGAGGCTTGCTAGGAGTAGCTACGTGTGGGCCCCCTTATTCCATATACCCATACCTAAGAGACATAACCCAATAATATTTTTTCCGACAACGTACGAAATACACACAAGTGCTGAGATGACGGAAAGTGCTTCAGAAATCACGGTCTCTGGTTCTATCGACCCACGACTCGTTGAGAGTAAAATCAAGGAATTCATTAAGTTCCTTTCCTCAGAACTAGGTATGGAGTTCTTCTTGAAGCTGAGAGTGAGGGCTTCAGAGAATTCCTTGAGGGAATATACGTACGTACACGCCACTAACACAATCCTCGAGTTGTTGGGTGGTAACCTAGACAGGGACGTGATTGAAGCTACTTGGAGAATAGACTCTAAAATAGGTCTCCCGCACAGCGTTCTTGGCATGAGGTTCGCTGACTTGATTGGGAAGCCCTATATATGGAGGTTTGGCGAGGAGTACGTGGAACTCGATAAAGCGTTGATAGCTGAGATAATCAGAGTCTCTGAGGTGGAGCTCCACCCTCTCGATAATCTACCGTTCGCCGACCACTTAACCCACTTAGCGGGTAGCGTAATAATAAATATCTTCAGTAACCTGAGGGAAGCAGGGGAATTAGGGGGTTTCTTAAGACTGTATAACGCTTTATGGTACGCACTATACGGTGTCACGCCTCCTCAGGCAGAGGGGTTAGTGATTATATTCCCGGATCTCGACAGAGCTTACAGTGCTGAGGTGGTTATTAAGTGAGTGTAGTGATCAAGCTGGGGGGCTCTGTCATAACGAGGAAAAGCGAGCCCTTCTCAACACGTTCTGACGTCATGTCAAGACTTGCTGACGAGCTATCTGAGTTCCTACGTGGAGGCAGTGGTCGCGGGGTCGTGCTAGTTCACGGAGGCGGTTCTTTCGGTCACTCGCTGGTGAGAGAATGTGTTGAGGAGATAGGTTATGTGAATACTCAGTGTTTTGCTAGGGTAGCTTTTTACATGGACTTCCTTAACCACCTAGTAACTGAAGCTCTGTTAGCTTCTGAGATACCAGCGGTCAGGATATCGCCTAGATCAATATGTTGGGGGATAGGTTTCGGGGAATGCGATTTTAGTGTTGTGAAGAGGCTTATGAGTTCGGGTGTGGTTCCGGTTCTTTACGGTGACGTCGTTCTCTCAAGCAAGGAACCTAAAGTCCTCTCAGGCGATGATATCGTGTGGTACTTGACTAAGTCTTTAAGCTTGAGGAAAGTAATCTTCGTTACCGACGTTGACGGCGTGTATGATAAGGATCCTAAGCTCTATAAGGACGCGAGAGTTTTAAGTAATATGCGGTTGAGTGACGCATTAAAGGAGGCTAGTTTCTGGGAGGTCCCCGACGTTACCGGGGGGATGTTCAGTAAGCTAAGAAAGCCTTTGCTTTTAGACATTAAGGATGTAACGATCTATGTGGTTAATGGTTTCATACCAAATAACTTATTAAACGCTCTTAAAGGAAAGAATATAGTAGGGTCTGTTTTATGGGTTTAAATAACGAGTCGCGTTTAAGGAAGCTGGAACACGTTGATGTAGTTCTGAAGGAGAGGGTGGAGGGTCCCAACACCACGTGGTTTGAGTACGTGTTTCTAGTTCATCAAGCTTCTTCCGAGATACCGCTTGGTACGGTCAACCTAGAGACTTTGTTCCTTAAGAAAATCTTGAAGGCCCCCCTAATAATTACTGGCATGACTGGAGGGGCTCCAGGAACTGAGGAAATAAATGGTAAGCTCGCGGAAGTTGCAGAGAAATACGGAATTGCTTTAGGGGTGGGTAGTCAGAGGGCTGCCATCGAGGATCCGGGAGTTGAGCGAACCTTCAGGGTAGTTAGAGAGTATGCCAGGAATGTCCCGGTAATTGGTAATATTGGGGCACACGAGTTCGTGAAGTATGATTTGGATAAGATAAATAAGTTGATAGAAATGATAAACGCTGACGCCTTAGCTGTTCACTTAAACTTAACTCAAGAAGTCGCTCAACCTGAGGGAACGCCTGACTTCAGCGGCTTAATGTCTAAGGTACGACTCTATACTAGGGAGTTCTCCACGCCCTTGATGATTAAGGAGGTGGGGCAGGGTCTCTCATATGAAGTCGTTAGAGAATTGAATGAGGCCGGGGTCAAGATATTTGACGTGGCTGGATCTGGAGGGACTAATTGGGTGCTCGTGGAGAAGTATAGGGCGCGAAGGAAAAACGATAAACTCAAGGAATTAATTGCTGAGAACGTTGCTGACTGGGGGATTCCCACAGCCGCCTCAATAATCGAGGCCAGGAGAGCGGCTCCTGAATCTGTGATTATCGGTTCAGGGGGCATCAGATCTTCCGTTGACGCTATTAAGGCTTTAAGAATTGGGGCTGACTTAATAGGTCTCGCAACCCCTGCTCTCAGAGCTTACTATGGTGGCTACTTAGAAGAGTTTCTGCAAGCGTTCATCCACGGTATTAAAGCTTTAGTAGCGTTAACCGGGAGTAGAGACCTTAACGAGCTAAGACGTAAGCCTGTCATAATCACGTCTATCTTAAGAGAATGGCTCGTATGCAGGGGGTTTTCTGTTTAAATTCTTAGGTTTCACTCTATGACTTAGGGTGTGTTGGATGAGTAAAGACTTCAGTAAGTTGTTGAACTATGCCAAACACGTGGCTTCTGAGGTAGATAAGGCGATTAATGAGATAATTAAGGGAGGGCCTCAGGAGCTTTATGAGGCTTCATACCATCTAATTAAGGCTGGTGGTAAGAGGTTAAGACCGTTAGCTCTTGTCTTGAGTGGTCGGATGTTCGGTCTTGAAGAGCGTGTAGGAATTCTGGCGGGAGCTTCAGTTGAGATCTTACATAACTTCACGTTAGTTCATGACGATATAATGGATAAAGACGCGTTCCGCAGGGGGGTTCCAACAGTCCACACTATCTACGGTGAGGACATGGCGATACTTGCCGGCGACTTACTTTTCGCTAAGGCTTTCGAGGCTTTAGGAAGGCTTTCAGGGTTGGTGAGTGCTGACAGATTAGTTAACGCGTTTAAGGAGCTTACCTGGGCTGCCGTCACTGTCGCGGAGGGTCAAGCGTTAGACATGGAGTTCGAACGTAGGTGGGACGTCACGCTTGACGAGTATCTGAGCATGGTCTACAAGAAAACGGCGGCTCTTTTCAAGTCAAGCTTAGTTATCGGGGCTCTCCTAGCGGGTGCCCCTCAGAACGAGATCGCTAACTTAGAGAAGTTTGCTGAGGGTGTTGGGATAGCTTTCCAAATAAGAGATGACGTGCTTGGTTTAGTTGCTGATGAATCCATTTTAGGAAAACCTGTTTATAGTGATTTGAGGGAAGGGAAGAAGACTATCTTAGTTATTCATGCTTTAAGCAGGTTAGACCCTGAGGGGAGAAGGAAGCTGATGAATACCCTGGGTAGGAGAGACTCTAGCGTTGAGGAACTCAGTAGTTTAGCTGAGCTCATTAAGTCTACCGGGGCAGTAGAGTTTGCTAACAGTCTAGCCGATAAATATCTTGAGGAAGGCCTTGAAGCGTTAAGTAGAGTGAAGCCTGTCGATCAAGAAGCCAAAGACCTACTACGAGATTTAGCGATGTTCGTTACAGCGAGGAATTACTAAATGAACCTGAGTCCTGAGAAAGAGCGTAAGAGTTTCCTAGATCCTCCTACATCGTATAGTCAGCCCAAATGCTACACTAAAACAAAAGATGTCGTTAAGAGTGTTCAGTGCTACGAGTTAGTTAACGTTTTACTGTCCCAACAAAGACCTGATATATCAGTATGCGATGAAGTTACAGGTCGGTGTGTTGAGGTTAGCTCAAGCGATGAGTTAGTAATCTCGGAGATCAGTGGTAATGAGGTCTTCATAAGCGTTAAGGAGGGGGATCGCGTTAAGCGTGGTGATAGGTTAGGGTATATCATAACTGGTAAAGGAGAGGTGCGGGGCTTGAGGTCCGACGTTGAGGGGTTCGTGGTGCTAGTTTACGAGGTGCCTACATCAAGACCTTCTAAGGTCTTAGTTTTTATTAAGAAGGGAGGTGGTGGTAGTGAGTGAAGAGCGTATACCTTCAGAGATTCAGAGATTGATTAGAGGGCTAACTCTCAAGAATGCCTATGAGCATGGTGGGAAGGCCGTAGAAGGTCCTGTCATGAGCGCTGTTCTAGGAGAGCACCCTGAGCTGAAGCCTCTAGCTAAGGATTTAGCTAAGTACGTCTCTCAAGTCGTTAAAGAAGTTAATTCGTTGAGTTTTGAGGAGCAGAGGAAGCTCTTGATGAGCGAGTTTCCTGAGTTGCTGGAACGGAAGAGAGAAAAAGAAGAGAGAAAGAGGTTACCGCCGCTTCCTCAAGTCGATCAGTATAAAGTTGTTAGGACTAGGTTTGCGCCAAACCCAGACTTCTACATACACTTAGGGAACGCTAGGCCTGCCATACTGAGTTACGAGTACGCGAGAATGTATGACGGCGTTATGATACTGCGTTTCGAGGACACGGATCCTAGGATAAAGACGCCTATCCCAGAAGCCTACCATCAGATCAAGGAGGATTTGAGGTGGCTAGGCGTTGAGTGGGGGGAGGAATACGTTCAGTCTTTAAGGATGGAGCTATATTATGAGATTGCTAGAGAGCTCTTGAGTAGGGGCGCTGCGTACGTTGACTTATGTCCTCAGAAAGTTTTTAGGGAGTTTAAGTTAAGGCGTGTGGCATGCCCGCACAGGGATGTGTATCCGGAGAAGAACCTAGAGCTTTTTGATAAAATGAGGTCTGGCTTCTTCGGTGAGGGTGAGGCCGCATTAAGGATAAAGACAGACTTAAATCACCCGGATTTCTCCGTGATTGATTGGGTTGCTTTCAGGATTATAGACACTGATAAACACCCGCATCCTGTGGTGGGTTCTAAGTATGTCGTCTGGCCTACGTATAACTTCGCGGCCGGGGTTGACGACCACTTGATGGGGGTCACCCACATACTTAGGGGTAGGGAGCACTCACTTAATACTGTTAAGCAGAGATACGTGTACCAACATCTCGGCTGGGTATATCCTGTAGTACTGAACTTAGGTAGGCTCAACCTAGAGGGACTCATCTTAAGCAAGTCTAGGATAAAGGAATTAATATCTAGTAGGCCGGGGGAATTCGACGGGCCTTCAGACATTAGGTTCGGCACTATAGCTTCGTTGAGGAATAGGGGTATTGAGGCTCAGGCCATACGTGAGATAATCTTGGATGTCGGCGTTAAGTTAAGCGATGCTTCCATAAGCTGGGATAACATAGCCGCTTTAAACAGAAAACTCATAGACAGGGACACTAAGAGGTTGATGGCAGTTTTTAATCCTGTGGAGCTGAGGGTTCGTAATTATCCAGGTCCTGATAGAGTGGTCTTATCTAACCATCCAGAGAACTCGTCTTTGGGTAGTAGGGAGGTGCCGCTCGACGTTTCCTCAGGTACTTTACGAGTGCTTATAGATCGTAGTGACTTAAGCGAGGTTATTAAGATAGGAGCTTTCAGGTTGATGGAGTTATGTAATGTGAGAGTAGTTGAGGTTGGGGAGGGCATCCTAGTTAGTGAGTACATAGGCAGAGACTTAAAACAAGCGAGAGATGCTAGGATGCCCATAATACAGTGGGTTCCTGCAGGTAGTAACGTAGCATTAAGAATACTGGTTCCAAGAGATCTTGAGATGGTGAGGATAAGTGGTCTAGGTGAGCCAGCGTTGACTGAGTTAAAACGAGGGGATAAGGTGCAGTTAGTTAGGTACGGGTTCGTCAAGGTACGTAAACAAGCATTAAGTAAGGAGGACGTTATTGAAGCAGTGTTCATGCATGAGTGAAGGGTTACGTTAAAGCTTTATTAAAAGCTTATAAGTCTTACGTTCCCTATAATCTCTGGTACGACGACCGGAGGGGATGAGGATGAGTAAACCCGTTCACATAAAGTTTAAGACACCCCCGGAAATAGCTGAGAAAGCCTATGAAGCTGTTAAGAAAGCTAGAGAGACTGGCGGGAAGGTTAGGAGGGGAGCTAACGAGACCACTAAAGCTGTTGAGAGAGGCTTAGCCAAGATAGTAGTAATAGCTGAGGACGTAGAGCCCCCTGAAGTAGTTATGCACCTCCCGTTGCTGTGTGAGGAAAAGAAAATACCATACGTTTACGTCCCCAGCAAAAAGAGATTGGGCGAGGAAGCAGGACTTCAGGTAGGTGCTGCGGCGGTAGCTATAGTGGAGCCGGGGCAAGCTAAGGAATTAATAGAAGAGCTTTCTAAAGCTTATCAAGACCTTAAAGCCAAGGGAGCTTAATAAAACCGTGAAAACGCAAACTTCAGAAGATCTCTTTTTCTCTATGTTTTGAAGGGCTTCGGTTACTTTACGCAATACTGACCTCCTCCTCGCTTCGGGGATTCGATTCCGGAGGCGGGTCTCCGGCTCGTCACCCCAACCCTTATTTAGGCTCGGGTAAGAGGGAATAACACTTATAAGTGTGTTTCAAATCATCTTTAAGGTGTTGAGGAGTGAGCGAGGAGGGTAGGAAAGTCGATATAACTCAGCAACCAACCGAGGTTACCGAGGAGTTCGGGTTTCCGGCCGAAGTACTTCAGATAATAGGTCGTACAGGTGTTACTGGAGAGATTACTCAGGTTAGGGTTAGAGTTCTCGAGGGTAGGGATAAGGGTAGGATACTTACGAGGAATGTGAAGGGCCCTGTACGTGTTGGGGACATAATAATTTTGAGGGAGACCGAGAGGGAGGCTAGGAAGCTTACTGCCAGGAGGTAGGGTGGTTACAGATGGTTAGGGTAGATAAATGCTCTTTCTGCGGTAGCGAGATACCCCCAGGTACTGGACTAACGCTAGTTAAGAATGATGGTACGCTCCTCCACTTCTGCTCCAGCAAGTGTTTTAAGAACTATAAGCTGGGTAGAGACCCAAAGAGAATACCGTGGTCTAGGTATTTCCTAGGTGAGAGGAGTTCGAGGGCTTGAGATTGCTGCAGAGAACCATACTGATAATCAAGCCTGACGGAGTTAGGAGAGGACTGGTAGGCGAGGTAATAAGTAGAATCGAGAACAAAGGTCTTAAAATAACTCGTTTAAGGATGATATATCCTAACATAGAATGTATTGAACAGCTTTACGACGTTCATAAAGGTAAACCATTCTATAAGGATCTAATCGAGTTCATGAGTTCCGGACCCTTAATAGCGATGATTATTGAAGGTGACGAAGCCGTTAAGGTCGTGAGAAACTTAATAGGATCTACGGACGGTAGGGAAGCTTCCCCGGGCACTATAAGAGGGGACTACGCACTATCAATAAGAGAAAACATCGTTCACGCCGCTGATTCAGTTGAGAGAGCTGAATACGAAATCAAGGTAGTATTCTCAGAGACATGCGGTGACTTCTAATAACATTTTCTCCGGACGTTCTTCATCTAATAATGTCGCCTGATATCTCCAGTAAGGCGTTGCTACGTGACCTCAACGACCTTAACTGTAACTCACGAACGTTGAACTCCTGATGTAAACTCTCTTAGTTTAAAGAGAATACTTAGACCGAATTTTTTATCTTCTATTTGTTTGATTTTTATGATTTCCTTTATTAGCTCTATCGTTTCGTTACTTAACTCACTCTTGAAGTCTGTTATGAAGGTCTCTAAGTCTTTCTCTGTTGGGTCTGTGTAGAGTATGTCGCCTTCGTCGAAATGCCTACCTACTAAGACGTCCCCCTCTATGGAGATAGCTACTTCAGAACCTGATCTCGCTTCCTGCAATGGTTTACCCTTAAGCTGTATCTGGTTAATCCTTCCTAAGGGTTTTCCATCTGATCTCATGATCTTGTAGCCGGGTCTTATAACGCCTCCTAAAACTCTTACTCCCACAATTGCTGGGCTACTCCTCCTAAACACATATCCTGGCAAGACCTGGAATTTAGCTGGGAAAATTGTTTTTAGTGCTTTCTCATAAGTTTCTTTCAACTTCTCTTCAGCGACCCAGTTCTCGTAGGACTCGATGAGCTTATATATTATGTTATCTCTGAAAATCTTCACACCCTCCTTAAGAGCTAGTTCCTCTATGTCTGGAGGCGCTTTCACATTAAAGAGTAGTATGACTCCTAAGTACTTGTTTTCTTTAGCTACTATGGAGGCTTCTATGACCTCCCTGCGGGTTAGGGGACCTACGTCAGCTAGCCTTACCGGTACCCCCCTCTTCTCAAGCATTGAAACCACCGCTTCCAGAGTTCCCAGGGTGTCCGCCTTAACTACAACACCGACTATATTCTTAGAAAACCTGACCTGCATTAACTCTTCCGCTATCTTCCTACTCACCTCCTCGACTTCCTCCTCTCTTTCCACTGCTTGGAGCGGCGCTCCCGCAACAACCTTCTCGAGCTCCGGAGCGCTTAGCCTAACCCCGGCCGCAGCAACCACCTCATCCACGTTAATGAAGTTCGCTTCACTGGCTACACGCATTTCCTCAAGAGGTCTCGGCATTAACAAAGCCCTAACCCTAGTTACAATAGGTTCTTCGTAACCCCCCAAGACCACGATATCGCTTTTCCTAAGTATCCCATCATATATTATTACGTCAGCACAATGACCTAAGCCCGGAACCTCCTTAACCTCGAGAACCACCCCCTTAGCAGGACCCCACGTGAACATAATTCTATGCGTTAAGAACCTCTGCACGATCCCGGCAAGTACTGCCAGGAGCTCGGCAAGACCCTCACCGCTTTTAGCTGATATAGGAACTATCGCTATCGCCTTTCTGAAATCTCTTATTTTATCGTACCTTTCAGAAGGCACGTTGACTTGCGAGAGCTGACCTACCAGAGTATATATTCGTTTATCGAGTTCTTCCAGTGCTTGCCTGCTCTGATTCCTCGCACTAAGAGTGAAGGGTGTGTCCCGAAAACTCTTCCAACCTGGGATTCTGTCGATTTTGTTAGCTGCTATGACGAAAGGAACCTTCCTACTCATTAAAATCTCTATAGACTCCAACGTCTGCTTCTTAACACCCTCCATTATATCGATCACTAACACAGCGAAATCAGCAACGCTACCTCCCCTCCTCCGCAGATTAGAAAACGCTTCATGACCTGGAGTATCAATGAATAGCAGTCCCGGAATCGTTAGCTTTATAGGGAACATGTTCTTGAGAGGTGTTATGATCTTCTCTATTACTGAGGCAGGAACTAAGCTAGCGCCCACGTGTTGAGTCATCTCACCGGGTTCTTTACTGACTACTGCTGTACCCCTAATCTTGTCAAGTAGTGTCGTGTTATGGACTAAAACACCGTTAGCTATGAACGACTGTGTCCCTGGGACTGAGAGATCGTATAGGAATCCCTCATAATCTTCTACCTCAACACTATTTACTTCCATGAAGAGAACTTCACGTGATTTAAGAACTATCCGCCCTACACTGTTTTCAAGACTTGATGAGTCGTTGTTAATGATGCTTAAGTCCGGGACGGCTATCATGTCATGCTTGCTTACCTCATCCGCCCTAACCCACCCGTAAGGCGTTAGAAAAGGATGTTCGGGCGTTACCCTGACGAATCTCCCGTCGCTCAAGACGATCTTGTAAAGATGTCCCCTATACTTAATTCTCCAAACACCCTCTGTGAGGGCTTTATCAATGTACCCGCTTAAACCCAAAGATAATACGGGGATTCTCTTAATGAAAACCTCGTAATCCCCTACCCTCAGGTCAGGCGGTGAAACCCCGACAAGAAAGGAGATCTTGATTACCTTCCCGTTAGTAAGCAATACTTTCTCGTCTGGATGTAAACATTTGCCGTGATCCACGTGTCCTAAGACCGTGACTATAGGCG
>DAIRVF010000010.1:0-17070 GCA_036802965.1 Zestosphaera sp. | reverse complement strand
CGTGAAGACTGTGACCGACAAGAACTCTTCTTGAGTTACCTGCTTATTATAGAATGATATACTACCGCTCACGAGAACAGGCTTCTGAGGCTGTAAACTCACGTTATAGGTAGCGCTTACGGCTAAAGGCAATAACCTCTCCACAGCGCTTGAAATGCTTGTCAGTAATCCTGCTCTTGCCTGAGCACCTATTAACGAGAAAACAGTTATCTTGACGCTACCCCTCAGCATGATCGGCTTGTTAGGTGAGGTAGCGTTCTCCGTGAAGCCGGCTGGTATAACCACACCTACCCCCGCCTCTGATACGGCCTTATCTAGTGATTCGTAAACGCGGACCCTGCCCTCCATAGTAATATTGAGTAACTTGATTAATTCCTCAACTAATCTTGTGTTCTCTTCTAAAACTAACCCAATGTTGGATTCTATAACCTCCTTCGCGGCCGACTCCACAGCCCTTCCAGTTATGTTGCCTAATAACCCGTAAACACTTACTATTAGTACTAACCCTATTATGAAGCCAGGGTTCTTGATGAAGGCCTTAACCTCTCTCTTAACTAATTGCGCTAGCGTCACTCAACAACACCTCGCGTGGACTTCATTTTTATGAAGACTTCCTCTAGGTTTAAAGCATTCAGCGACTTCTTCAACTGCTCCGGAGTTCCCTCAGCTATTAATCTACCTTTATAGAGTATGCCGACTCTATGACTTAAGTACTCTACCTCAAGCATGTTGTGGCTACTGAGTAGTACCGTGATCCCGTACTGCTTATTATAGTACCTGATTAAGTCTCTCACGTAAAGAGATCTCTCAACGTCAAGACCTGTCGTCGGCTCATCTAGCATCAGTAGCTTAGGCTTGGAAGCCAGGACCGTGCTGACCGCGAGTATCCGCTTCATCCCCTTACTGTACGTCCTGACAGGCTTCCTCAGGTAGTTACCTAAATCAGCTATCTCAACAGCTTCCTCCACCGCCTCCTCTAGCTCCCTACCGTTAAACCTGAGTGAGAGCATGAACTTCACGAAATCAAGACCTGATAAGTCACGGTAAGCCCCGGCCTCCTCAGGCAGGTAATTAATCATAGACCTAACACGTAGTGGTTCCCTCACAACATCCACACCGTACACGTACACACTACCGCGCGTAGGCTTAATTAAGGTAGATATGATTCTTAAAGTAGTAGTTTTACCACTCCCGTTAGGACCAACCAACGCGTAAATCTCGCCACTATCAACCTTGAAAGACAAGCCATCAACACCTACGGAATCCCTTCCATAAATCTTAACAAGATTCTCCACAAGAACAGCTTGCTCACTTAAACTAATACCCAACCTCACGTCCCCACAGTATATGCGCCTAGAAAAATAATTAACGTTTTCTAAATTAGTAAGACCTGATTAAAATCTCTGAGTGATTCACGAAACCTCATGCACGTAAGGTTTTTAAGTTAGGGGGGTAACATAGTTAGGGGGGTAATCTTTGGGATACTTCAACCCGGAACCTAAGAAGAGAAAGGAAGATTTGTTTAACATGGAGAATGAGTTACTTACCTTAGATAGTGGTTTAAGACGTGGTAAGCTAGTGGTGGTTTCTGGTCTTAGAAGATATGGGAAGACTTCGTTAATACTTACGTACCTTAATGAGTCAGGACTTGATTACGTCTACCTAGACTGCAGACTCCTGCCTCCAGGCATGATATCACTAAACTCGTTCTTGAATTTGCTTGAGGGAGAGTTAAGCAAGTATGGTTGGGCTAAGAAGATTTTGAGTAGCGTTGAGGAAGTTAGTGTTGGTGGTTTCGGAGTCAGATTTAGGGTGAGGAATGAGAGATCCCTGTTAAGCGTTCTTCAAGCTCTAGAGGGTAAGGTCTTAGTTCTTGACGAGGCGCAGGAACTTAGGAGGTCTGGATACAGGTTTGATTCGTTAATTGCTTACGCCTACGACAACCTCAACCTAAAAATCATTATCTCGGGTTCCATGATTGGCTTATTATATAGATTCTTAAGAATTAACGATCCTGAAGCACCACTATATGGTAGAGCATTCACCGAAGTTAAAATGAGGAGATTAAGTGAGGATGAGTCAAGGCAGTTCTTAATTAAGGGTTTCGAGCAGGAAGGGATTGAGGTTAGAGATGAAGTAATTAACGAAGCTATCAAGAGGTTTGACGGTGTCATAGGATGGCTCACCTACTTCGGCTTCGCCGTAACTACTAGCAGGGAAGACATAAACACTATCCACGAGAAAGCTTCTAAGCTTGCTTTAAGCGAGTTAGATCACGCTCTTAAGATATACGGCGTTGGCGAGAGAAGGTATAGGGAAGTATTAAAGATAATCGCATCACTTGGTAAGGCTAGGTGGTCGGAGATAAAGAGAGGTGTAGAGGCAAGACTAGGGAAAATACCTAACAACACACTAGCCACGATAATTAAGAACCTCATGGACTCAGGATTCATAAAGAGAGAAGATGAGGAATACGAGATAACAGACCCGGTACTCCAGCAAGGCATCAGAAAATACTATTAGTTCTTACGGGTCTCGTAGGTCTTATAAAAATGCCTTAAGTATATGATGACGCCAACAAGAGTTAAATACATACTTAACTTAATTATTTCCTTACTCATATCCGGGTAGTAGAGGGGATTCACGCCTAGCGGGTAGAAAGGCCTTATATCTGGGTATAACGGTGAATCAAGAAGTACGTGAAGGAACCACCCGCTAAACCCTGCCACGACATAATCACCAATCGAGTAACTCACAGACTCCGTGAGTGCGAGTAGATCAAATAACTTGCTGAAGTAATCCCTAATCAACCACATGACCACACCTACTAAAGACCCGAGAAAAATCGCTGAAGTGAAGGTATGTAAGTATCCGTGGTAAGGGTAATCACTTAAATTTAGTAGAATGACTATCAGAGGCTCTAAATCAATTATGACTGAGGCTATTATCAGGGTGGGCCAGTGGACACGGAATCTAAGCAAATAACCGAGAATCAACGCAGGACCCAGGTGCAACGGTGTGAACGGCATAGCTCACCCACTAGGGAACTTCGTTTCTCTTCCCAGTAGGTCTTTCGATTCCTTCTTCTCTGCCTTCATATGTTTCAGGTGGTCGCATAAGTCCTTGAGTAGAGTGTTCTCATCACGGTACTTCATCACCGGAGCTAATTCCCTATAATCTAAGTATTCAGGCATCTCCTCAATCACGTCTGTAGGCATCCCGGTACCAACCAAGACGTAGGATGGCTTACCCTCAGTATAAGCAGTGATTAGCTCTTGAATACATCCAGCTCCACCGCCAAGAACCACTAAAACGTCTGACGTTCTGACTAAGAATACCGACCTAACCCTGTAGGAAGTCCCGGTCTTAACCACTATAGCTCCTTCAGGGAACCGCACGTCTTCCTGTTCTATGGGTGGTATTATGATGACTTTAAACCCTAACTCAAGAGCTAAGTTAACAACCTCCTTCATCAAACCCCAGTAACCACCAACAACAAAAACCAAGTCGTTAGCATCATAACATTCACGCAGACCTCTAACAATTCTTGAAACTCTTGAAATCAATTCCTCACTAACACTCCCTGAATGCGCCGCGAAACCAATATATCTAAACCCTCACCACCCCTGAAGAATACTTGTGAGAATATTCTTTAAATTATTGAGTCCTATCTAACGAGCTAGAACCCCGGGTTTAACTCCTTGACCCAGGAAGACTTAACTCACTTAAGGTTTTCTTAAGCCCGTCCTCAAGAGGAGTTGGCAAGACCTTAACGAATTTCCTCAACTTACTCACGTCCGCAACACTGTGTTTTATATCCCCAGCTCTCGGGGACGCGTGTATTATCGGCAACTCCTTACCAACTAGTTTTATGATGATTTTAGCAAGATCCTTAATTGTTACCGGCTCTCCTGAACCGACGTTATATACCTCATTATCGAACACGTCTTTCTCGATAAGGAACTCAATAACCCTAGCAACGTCTTCAACGTATATGAAGTCCCTCGTCTGCTCGCCGTCCCCATAAATAATTAGTGGCTCTCCATCCAAGGCTCTCTTAAGAAAACTCGTTATGACTCCAGCATACGAGGGGTTTTGACCAGGTCCGTAAACATTGAAGAGTCTTAAGATCACATGCTTCAAGCCGTAAACGGTCGTGAAATTCCTCAGTACTTCCTCTCCCTGAAGCTTACTTAACCCGTAAGGTGATTGAGGTCTCGCTGGGTGTTCCTCACTTATAGGTAGCTTCACAGGATCGCCGTAGACAGCTGCTGAACTCAGGTAAGCTAGCTTAAGACCTCTCTTGGCACACTCATAACCAACCCTGGCAGTCCCTAAAACATTATTCTCGAAATACTTAAGAGGATCCCTAACAGACTCTTCAACACTCACATATGCCGCAGCATGAACTACCACGTCAAAACCATCATAATTAGTGAAAGACCTTACGTCAGCCTTAATGATAGGCACCCCAGATTCCTCAAGCCTAGCCAACGCATACCTACTCGATCTCTCAATAGAATCAACTACCGCAACATCATACCCTCTCTTAATCAAGTAGATAACGAGATTATGACCGACAAATCCAGCACCACCAGTAACCAATACCTTCACTCAAGTATCCCCACCCAAATAGGGATCCAAGAACTTATTAAAAACAATAACAACAAAGTTATCATTAAGACAAGAGTTTCTTAGCTACCTCCCTGTATGCAGGGTCTTGAAATTAGCTCTTGAGAGTTAAGGTAAGTGTGGTAGATCCCCACACTAATTTGATAGAATACTCTCTATTTAATCCTCGCCCTATTAATTCACTATGACGAGATACCTCTTTAATAAATCGATATTGAGCGCATAGGTTAGAATACGAGTTAACTGCCTATTTTAACTCACTTTAAGTATGTTTAATGGTGCTTGTGTGATGATTGTTGAGGATTATGCTTTGCTGAGTAATGGTTTTAGGGTGTTCTATAGGTGTTGGCTTCCTGAAGGAGACTTTAAGACCTTGATAATAGGTTCCCACGGCTTCACAGCAAATAGTGGTATCTACTCTAATGTTGGTCTTGAGTTTGCGTCATATGGTTATGGTTTCTGTATGCATGATCAGAGAGGTCATGGGAGGACTGCGTCCGATCTGGATAAAGGATACGTTAACTCGTTCAACGAGTTCTTAGAAGACTTAGAGTATTTCACGTTGTTCGCTAGGGAAAGGTATGGTGGCGAGAATATAGTACTACTTGGTCACAGCATGGGCGGGTTAATAGTTTTGCTTTATGTCGGGAAGATTGGTAGGGTTGGTAATCTCGTAATTGGTTGCTCGCCCGCGGTTAAGATACCTATTAAGAAGACCCACAAGTTTTTGCTAGCTATTCTCTCAGCCATAACACCAAGAAAGAAGATTAAATTCGCTTCAAGTTCAGGAACTCTGAAAGAGTTAGATAGTGAACTCAAGAATATCATTAGAGACTCTGATCTAGCACTTAAGGAGGCTTCCGCAAGACTGCTCTACGAACTCCTGAAAGCTCAAGAAGAGTTCTGGGAGTACGTTAACAAGATAAGAATACCGGTACTGTTAGTTCACGGTAAGAAAGACGACTTAATACCTGTGGAAGCTAGTGTGAGAACCTATGAGTTACTGGGAGCAGAAGTCAAGGAACTCAAGATATATGAGAACATGGGTCATAACCTATTCCACGAACCAGGCTGGAAAGAGGTAGTAAAAGACATCGCTAAATGGATCGAGAATACTGTGAAGACTTAACTATCTAAGAATCTCTAACAGAATCTCATCGAAGCCTTGCAAAAATCTTAGAGCTTGCTTATGTGACTGAGCTCCGTGGTTTAGGTTCTAAGATCTCTTTAAGTGCTTTAGCGATTAGTTCTTCCTTATGACTCGTTATCCACTCAGCTAGTTCGTCCGCACTTACTACGTATTCTGTCTCTATTCTTAAGTCGTCGTTGTGTTCGTGTTTTACAAGAACTCTCACGTCAGCTTCTTTGAAAGCTGGTATATCGCTGTAGCTATCTCCGAAGTATATCACCTTATCAACCCTTAATAATGTCTTGAGTATCCTGATCGCTTCGTCTTTGCTTCTCCTGGCTACGTGTATGTCCATGAACTCAGCGTAGTTCCCCCATCTCATCACATCATATATTATTAGTCCTCTACCCCTGGCTTTCTCGATTATGTGTTCTAACTCTCTCGGTCTTCCAGAATTAAGCGGCCAGTAAACGCTGATTCCTAGGGGGACCCCCTGTAAAGTCTTCCCTACTATCATCCCGATCCTTTCACTAAATTTCCCGGCAATTTCTGAGGCTAATTCCTTGATGTACTCAGGCTTCATACCTAAGTAAGCTTCCTCATCAACAACTACATAACCCCCGGCAATTATCTCAAGTCCGTAAACACACGCGTAACCACTTAACCCAGGTATCCTATCAAGTAAGTACCTACATTCCCTACCGCTAACCACTGCAACAACGTGTTCAGAGTTCAAGCTCCTAATAACGTTTACTAATTTTGGGTCAGGATCCCCGCCACTAGGGGTGGAGGTTATTGGTGCTAAAACCCCGTCATAATCAAAGAAGAAGCCTATTCTCTTAGACATGCAGGAGTCGCCCCCGAACATGTGATCTTCAGACACTCCTGAAGCGCTGAAACATCAAACATCGACAGCCAACACCTACTGACGATTAAATAGTTAATGAAGTTATAAGCTTTAGTGGGATCTCGCGTGCTGGATCACGCACCGCTGTTAATTGCTTCTGAGTAGACTAAAATACGTTTTGTGGAAGTATTAATTGGTGATTATCTTGGGTGTAGGTTCTAGTAGGGGTATAGTTCCAGTGCATTTGAGGATTCGTGAGGGTGAGGTGGCTGAGAGGGTTTTAATGGCTGGTGACCCTGCTAGGGTTAAGCACCTGTCTGAGTTACTCGATGGTGTGAGACTTGTTAACGAGAATAGGGGTTTCCTAACTTTCACGGGTTACTACAAGAATTTCCCGGTGACTATAGCGGCACACGGTGTTGGGATGCCTTCTGCCCTCATAGTGTTAGAAGAACTCATAGCTTACGGGGGTAAGTACTTCGTTAGGTTAGGTACTGCGGGCTCCTTAATCAGTAATTTAAGAATCGGTGACGTGGTCTTAGCTACTGGAGCCACACACTACCCTGGGGGTCTCTTCAAGCAATACTACGGTGAGGACGCGTGCGGTCTTTCAGTCCCTGACTTCACGCTAACCAGGAAGATAGCCGAGGTGGCTGAGGAAAGAGGGCTTAAGTACTTCCTAGGACCTGTTTTTAGTAGCGACGCTTTCTACGCTGAAGACCCTGAATTCGCTAAGAAGTGGTCTTCAAGAGGCTTAATCGCTGTTGAGATGGAGTGTGCTGGGTTATTCGCGGTCTCACTAATGCGTGGGGTTAAGACAGCGTGTGTCCTCGTAGTAAGTAATTCTCTTGTGGAGGACTTGGGACACGCATCAGCGGAGAATCTGAGGGGAAAGGTTACTGAGGTAGCTAAGGTAGTCTTAGAAGCACTCACTAGAGTTTGATGAGAGCATCTACTTATATAATGGGTTGACGTAGTACTTATTAGGTTAAGCGAAAGTATGAATGAACTCCATGAGTTAATCGAAAGTGAGATTAAGAGGCCTTCAGTATTTATTGATGAGACCGTCTTATATCCTGAATTCATACCTCCGGTAATTAGGTACAGAGATAAGCAATTGAGGCAATTAGTGGAGTTGTTTAAGCCCGTCATCCTCAAGCCCGGGTCGAGTAGTGTTAAAGTATTGCTAGCGGGACCTGTAGGGACCGGGAAAACCCTTACTTCAATAGTATTTGGGAGAGAGATTTCTAGGGTTGCTGAGAGTAGAGGTATTAAGTTGAGATATGTCCACGTAAATTGTTCTAGGTCTAAGAACTTAGTAGGTATTATCAGGGAGGCTAAGGATTCTCTAGGTCTTCACATACCTGATAGGGGGCTCTCATCTAGTGAGTTACTATTAGCCTTCCTTAAGTTACTTAGTAGAGACAACACGTACTTAATACTAGCCCTAGACGAGTTCGAGTATTTCCTTAACACCGCACCACCCGAAGACAAGCACGCGATAGTGAGAATGTACGATATCACGCGAGAAGACGTGAAGAGAGTTAACATGATATTCATTGCTAGGGGGTCGCCGGCTAACGTGTGGTCGAGAGTTGATAGCGTGACCGGGAGTTACTTAATGAAGAATCTCGTGTCTTTTGAGCCTTACAGAGCTTCAGAATTGTACACGATACTGAAGGACAGGGTTGACGCGGCTTTTCATCAAGGAGTAGTAGGAGACGAAGTAATAGACTACATATCTAGGATGAGCGGCTACGATACTGGTGGGGACGGGAACGCTAGAAAAGCTCTCGCAGTACTACACGCTGCGGGTAAGCTAGCTGATAAAGAGCTTGCGGAAGGTAAAGCAACTCGAGTAACGATAGATCACGTAAGGCAGGTCATAGCTCAAGAATATCCGGCAATAGTTGACTTACTGGATAGCTTACATTACCTGAGCCTCCACGAAATACTGGTTCTTGAGGCAGTCTTACGCGCCCTGAAAGACACGGGACTAGATTACGTTCCTATGAGCACCGTCGAAGCAGCCTACAATAAGATATGTGAGGAGCTGGGCGAGGAACCTAGGAAGCACACACAACTCTACGCGTACTTAATGGACTTAAAACAAAGAGGGATAATACTGACTAAGACTTCATTGAAGGGTAGGAGAGGCAGAAGTACCTACGTAGGCTTCGGGGTAGCCCCCCTAGAAACCGTGTTACAGAAGCTAGACATAATGATAAAGCAGTTGAGGGTTAGATAGTGTGTGCTCAGCTAGACGAAATACTCTCTAGTAAGGCTAGAGTTAAGGTACTTAAAGTTATCTTAGAGAGGGGTGAGGTAAACATTAATCAAATAATTAAGGAGACGAGACTCAACTACGAGACAGTACACAAACACGTCAATTACTTAGTTAACGCAGGCCTCGTCGAGGAAGTTAGGATAGGTAGGTTAAGGCTGTTAAGACCTAACTGGCTCAACCCGAAGACTAGGAAACTCGAAGAATTCTTCAGTATCTTCTAAGACCTTGTTTTCTTGACGAAGGAATCTAGCCCGCTCCTGACCTGCTGAGTTTTCCCGGATCCCTCATCCTTTTTCCCGGTTTTTTGAACATCTTCTCTCCTCGTCTCTGATTTCCTCGCTTCGGTTCTTATAGTTTTCCTTAACTCCTTAACCCTAGCAATTATCTTATCGCTCTTGTCTTGCGAGAGGTATTTAATCATCGGCTCCGTTAAGTTAAGTGAGATAGCTATTCTAGCTGCTTCCTCAATGTTATTCTCGAAAATTACCTTGATATACGGCAACACGTCTTTCAATACCTTAGCTTTAGAAGCGTGTATGCGAGCACCTATTATGCTCGCTATGCTATCTCTTAAAGCTCTAGCTTCCTTAGTTTGAGACATTAACCTTATCTTCTCTGGGAATTGATACTTAACCCACCTAAACCTAGACTTAGGGTCGTTTTTAGGGGCTAGAGCAACGCCCGCTGTCATTAACTCCATCACGTAAGTCAGTAAATCCCAGGAACCGGACCTGACTATGCGCCCTCTGTATACGTCAGCTTTTGCTAAAGCCTCGTAAGCTCTCCACAAATCTTCAGGATCTGATATCTGTCTAGGGAGGTTCTCGTTTATCCACTCCATCAGCGTATCCGGGTCTAGGTCTGTTTGAGTAGCGTTAAGCTTAGCTTGCCAGACATACTTAGACCAGAAAATCTTACGCACGACATCAAACGGTTCCAGGATCCTATCCCTAGCTCTGAGAAGTTGCTTAGCAATCTCTTCAGTAACCTTACCACCTCCCTCAGCAACAGCTTCCAGGTCATTAATAGCTGATCTCAGATCCCCTTCAGACTTCTCCGCGATGAAGTCTAGTGCTTTCTCGTCACACACAAGCTTCTCGGTAGCGCATATTCTCCGCAGAACTTCCAACACATTACCCTTGCTAAGCCTCTTAAACTCAATCATTACTGAGAGGTCTCTGAGAGGTCTGAATGCAAGGTCCCAAGGATTATTAGCTGTCATAATCACCGGATTCTTAGTAGTCTCAATTAATTCCATGATAGCTTCTATAGCACCCGCGTCAGCACCCCCGGCTAGTGCTAAGCCATCGATCTCATCAAGCAATATGATCCTCCTGCTAGCGAAGAGACCTCTCTGAACACTAGCTAGCTTAGCTATCCTCTCAATATCTTGTTCTCTCCTGTAATCACTGGCGTTCATCTCGATTAGCTGGAACCCATACTCCCTACACAGAGCCTCAACAATCGATGTTTTGCCGGAGCCTGGCGGACCGTAAAACAAAGCGGCCTTCTTCTCGGGCCTGCCTGAGAGCCACTCCTTAATCCAAGCCTTAATTTTCTCGACCGCCTCATCCTGATTAACGAACTCGCTCAGCTTCCTGGGCCTGTACTTTATTACCCAAGGAACCTTACTTACCGACACGTTTAGGAGCTACCCCCACCACCTTCTTCCCTATAACGGCTAGCTTAGCTAGGAGAGCGTCAAGCTGTATCTCCTCGTCAGCACCCTCGACAAGCCTGAACTGAATCTCCCCCACGTAGTCCGCGAGCTCTACCTTGACATCCTCAGGTAAATCAATATCGGACGACGTTATCTCCCTATGTATCTGCTTGATGATGTCAATCCCTGAAAGTCCGTAAGTAATCATCAGCGACCTCAGTATGTTCCTGGCCTTAATGAAGTCACCGCTTAACGCGGTCTTGATCATCTCCTTGATTTCCTTGGGGTGTGCTAAACCAACGACCTTATAGACGTTGGAAACGCTTACCTCACCCAAGGCAGCGGCAGTCTGAAGTATGTTTATAGCTTTCCTCATATCACCCTCGCTTAAGTCGTATATGGTATTAAGCGCATCTTGGTTACACTTAACACCCTCCTTACCGCAAATCCATGAAAGCCTCCCTACAACATCCTCCCTACTTAAAGGCACGAACCTGAAAACTGCGCATCTAGATTGAATGGGCTCTATTATCTTGCTCGGGTAATTAGCTATCAAAATAAACCTGGTGGCGGCCACGTACATCTCCATAAGTCTCCTAAGAGCTTGTTGAGCGTCGGCAGTCATATTATCTGACTCGTCTAGAAGTATGAGTTTAAAGGGTACGTTACCCGGCGTCTTAGTCCTGGCGAACTCCTTAACCTTAGTTCTTATTACGTCAATACCTCTCTCGTCGGAAGCGTTTAGCTCCAGTAAATAAAGCCTGTAATCACTCCCGTACAGGTCGTGAGCGAATGCGTGAGCCACTGTGGTCTTCCCAGTGCCCGGAGGACCTGCGAAGAGCAAATGTGGTGTGTTCTTCTCCTTAATGAATTGCTTTAACCTGATCACGACCTCTTCTTGATTCACGACCTCGTCCAATGTTTTAGGTCTGTATTTTTCAGTCCACAGTAACTCTGCCAAAACCTTGCTTGCTTCCTCTTCGCTCAAATCAAGCACCCAATAAATAACTACAGGCGCGGAATTTATAACATTTCAATCACCATGAATTTCCGCAAATGATGCTTAAAGACCCCATATCAATTCACTACTTCCTTGAGACGCCGAATCTCTCAATCACTGAAGCGTGGAGAACCCTGCCCTCAACCTTCTTAACCACTACCCTCACTTTCTCTCCTAAGACCGCTCTAGGGATCACGACCTTAAAGTCGTTATAGTACCCGACACCCCTACCCTCCTCGTCTACCTCAACTATCTTAACTGTTAGCTCATCACCTACTTGCGGTGTTTTAGACTTGGCGTTCTTGTCGTAGTATATGCTGAACCGCTGAACGTTAACTGAGTATGGGTCAGAATAATTCCTGTATTTAGTCATTCATTCCACCATCCTACCCGAACACGCAAACATATATTTTACACACAATATATCTAGTGTGTTAAGGCTTATAAATAGAAAGCAAAATACGGGGTGTGAGTCACGCTTATGACGCCGCCCGTTTAGCTATTTGAAGAATCGTGTACCTCTTGACTATTAGTTTTAGTGAGTCAAATAAACACTTGAGTAATTTCGTCGTTAGCGGGTCACCGCCTTGAGTCACCCTAACCTTAAGCTTCCTGTAGACAGCTCTGCAGAGTAACTTGCCGTTAGAATCAAATATGAGTACCTCACCACTCACTCTCTTTTTGATATTGAGTGTGAAGGAAGCCTGAATAACGAAAGAATCTTCCGGGACCAACACTCTATGAACTTCTGCTGAGCCGACAGAATACGTTGGTTTCACGCTAATCTTATCCACTATCTCGTAACTCACTCTCTCGCAGTCCTTGTTGAGGACTAAGTATAGCGTTGTTCTCTTATGTAAGTTACTCTTGCTCCTCGACCTCTCCACCTTCAACTCCAGGAGCTTCCTCAACCTCTTCAGCCTCTAAAACCTTAAATTCCTTAACACCTTTAAGAACCACCATTAAACCCTCCGTGAAGCTGTACGGGGTGATCCTGACCTCCTCAACACCACTAAAATCTAGGGTGATCCTACGTTCACCTGAAAACTCTCTGAAGTTAATCAACTTGCCTAGTGAGTCGTAGAAAGAAACCTTGACACATTCTTTCTCATAGTGAACTATCACAGACTCCAGGATCACTCACCTATAAGAGTAGTGTGTAGCCCTTAATTAACGTGTGTTTTGGCTGGTAAGGGTTTCACGTACTTAAAGTAATTTAAGAGCTCCCGTTATCTTATCCACTAAGTCTTCAGGTGCGGGACCTATGCCTACTGCGGTGATAGTGCCTTCCGGGAGTTCCGTTAATCCCGCGTCAGATATAAGAGATGCTGGAAGACCGGATCTCACAGCTTCTTCATAGAAACTCATCAACTCTCTTAAGTTACTCACCTTAAGAACAACCTTTTTCTGCCCCTCCCTAAGCCACTCCTCAACCCACTCCCTCCTATGCTTTAACGCTTCCATGAGCGCGGACACTGAAGCGTGCGCTACCTGAACTGCCAGCTTACCCTTACTCATCTCTATATCTGTCCGAACCAGTATTACCTGCTTATACTTGAAGGACACTAAAGACCCCCACTCACTTGAGTCAGCTTCTCAATGACTTTATTCAACGCTTCAAAACTCTTACTCTCAACACAACTAACCAAGATATTCACGTTCGTTGCTTCAACCCTCTTAGCCAGATTCCTACATTCAGTTATGAAAGTCCTCTTATCAACCTCTAGCAAATAATATTGCGAGCCTGGAACCCTCTTAATGGTTAAGTCTCGGTGAATACCTGCAGAAATAAGTAACTTACTGACAGCCTGATACTCGGCAGAAGTAAAAATACTGAAGCCGTAATTCCTTAAATGACTCACTACCCTATCCCTGAGATCAGCAAGCGTGGACGATCCCATAGCCAAACCTCATTCTTTAATAGGGGTAGAGCTAAAAATTCTTACCGTTTCCCAGTAGGCAATCCATTTTTAGGTCCCCCCTCCCCCCAACGGTTTTAATCACCTCGACCGATCCACGGAAGCCGCCGCTTCCCTAGCTCCAAGACCTCACCGGCCTCAGCCGTTGGTTGCTGTTTCTGTTTTCGTGCAGTTTTCATAAGCCTCGTAAATGAGCTTAATTATACATCTAAACGCGTGAGTGTTGTGGGGAATTACCCTTTACTAACCCTCAGGTAAATTCCCTAACCCACCCTGAGCAGGTCTTTTCTATCGCTTTTTCAGCATGGAGTAAGGTACTATGATTAACATGGTTACACCTACCACCACCGCACCTGCCTGGGCGACAGTGACTATAGCGGCGTACGCGCTTTGCTTTACCGCTATACCTAGTAATGCCCATATAATAACTAGCCCGTACGCAACGTCCCTCCTAGTGATGACGACTAGGGATGCTATGAGTACGGCTACGGCAATGACTAAGACCGCCCACGTCTCCTGACTTAATCCGAACCCATCCCAGTTAATTGAGACAAGCGCGGTAGCGACATTAGCTATGGAGGCGACGGTGATCCAGCCCAGGTAAGTGCTGAAGGGCAGCTGGAACGCAATCCATTCCCAGAGCCTTACGGTTGATTTACCAATACCTAAGCGTGTGTAGATTGAGGCGATTGTTGCTAGCAGCAGAAACATTATGATCACTGACGCCGGGAGCAATTCAAACTGCCATAGGAAAAGCCAGACAACGTTGAGAACACAGCTCAAGATGAAAAGCCACCCAATCTTCTCCCTGAAAACTCTTGCGCCATCTCTAGGCAGGGCTTGAGCAATCACGAAAACCCCTAGCAGGACGTATATCACACTCCAAATCGAGAAAACATACCCTGCAGGTGTTACGAGAGTAGGATACGCATCGGAGACTTGAGCCGTTGTTTTACCTCCTATTAAGTTGGTTGTCGCTACAAGACTATTCATCACAATAACTATTATAAAACTAGCTATGTTCAGCCATTTCTGGAGCTCGGACTTCATATTAATACTCGCCAAATATGTTAATTGTTCGCATCACTTAATAAATTGATTCACGGCCGAGAACCTCACTCATCAGGGTGGGGATGTTTTAGTGTTCTATTTAACGAAATTCTTCATATTCTTTCATGAGTTTAAGAAAGTTTCCCTTAAGTATTTAAAGTTTTGAGTACCTTCATCCCTTAATAGGTTGTTCCCATGTAGGAGGACCTAGTAGCTCACGTAAGAAGACTGTGGCGTAGGTTGATGGTTTCAATAAGAACTTAAGTAATGCTTTGTCGTCGGTTTCTTCATGCGTGTAGTTGCGTAGGGTGAAAACTACTTCACGGTTATTCCTGCTTAAGTATTTTAAGTAGCTACTCTTAGGGTTTATTGACTTGAGCTCTTCCTCCACTGCTTTAATAGCTTCGCGAGAGCATTCGTCAAATAGGTTGAGATTAGGTCTAGGTAGCGGCATGACCTCACACTTAAGTGCTAAGACATCAACATCCCCTAATTGGGTAGCGAGCTTACTTAGAGCTAGGTTGAATAAGTATGATTGGTATGCCTCAACATACATCCTAATAAGCCACTTATCGATTAAGTCCAGAACTTCTGAGACACTCATACCCCTCAACAATCCCTTAATTAAGGATCTCTCGACATCGAAGTTCCTTGGGAAAAGTCTTAAAGCCTCTCTCAAGTCCCCCTCCTCATAAGACTTCCTAGCCTCGATGACTCTTTGAGTTTCCGTAGGGTATGGATTTCCAAGAATAAGATCTAAAGCTTTCTTGACATCGCTCTCAAGGAGTGCTTTACCAATAAGGTGTGTTACAGGTCTTCTAACGCCGAATCTCTGGTACCCGTAATAATTTAAGAAAGTAATCTTGTCACATGAGTTCCTTAATCCCCGCAATATTCTGAAATCATCCTCATTCAAGTCTTCAAGTAAGACCTCAAAATAATTTCCTTCTAAATCGCCCCTCCTTAACATGGAATCAGCTACTCCATGAAAGAGTAGAGTTACTCTGCCGTCGAGAAACTCGTAACACTTCTTAAGTTTCTTGCTGGGAGAGCACTTGATGGTGATGAACTGACACGTAAAGCCTTCAGCGTCTTTAATACCTGCGTAAGAAGCCCTAACACCTAAAACTCTTGAAACAGTCTTTAGAGCTTCAGACATTGAAGCATCTTCTTTACACATGACATACCTAACAACCTCGAACCCTCTACATACGAAGTCCTCACAAACCACACTTACAGGCCTTGCTTGAACGCCGTCTATGCCTACCTCATAAACCTTAAAGGATTGACTGCTCTTCAAGAACTTAACTCTCTCACTAAGTCTCAACTCAGGTCTGCTGAAAACGAGCATGCCAACCAGTACATCCAAGTAATTGTTAGATACTGAAATAACCATCTAAACCACCTTCAAGACCAGAATTATTTTATGCACGAGATTGTATTATGGTCGTGGAATAGGGAGTCTTGAACGATCTTTGAGGATCAAGTAAAAACTCATTCCGGCTCCACTATCACTGCTGTCCCGTAAGCGACTATCTCCGCAGCACCGCTCATTATTGAGGCAGTAGCGAACCTAACTCCCAAGACAGCGTTAGCTCCTAAAGCCTTAGCTTTCTCGATCATCCTAGACAGTGCTTCATTCCTTGAATTAGCTAGGAGTTCAGTATACTCTACTATCTCACCTCCAGCTAAATTCCTGAAAGCAGCTACTATGTCCCTGCCAACATTCCTCGCCCTAACAGTGCTACCACTAACTATCCCGAGGATCTTCTTAACCTTATAACCCGGGAGGAACTCTAAGGTAGTGACTAAAACTTCCTTATCACTCAACACACCCACCTAATAATAGATTCTACCATGCCTAATAAATGGTGTAGTGAACGCTGGTATTAGCTTGTCATAGTCAAGCAACCTAACCTCACCCAACCCTAACCTAGTGAAGGACTTAACTAACTTGTAATACCCTCCGATACCTAAAATAACTTCATGAACGCGGTGTTGCATCTTTAGAAAACTAACTAATCTCCTATACTTGCTCAGCATTAAGTCTTGATTTAGCGACCCTTTATATAGACTGTCTCTTAAGGCCCCTACCTCCCTAACTAAGGAATAGATACCGCCCCTGCTCACGGGCTTGATTAACGACGCCGCATCACCTATTACTAGGTAATTCTTGCCAACAACATTCTCGCAAGGCTTGTCCATAGGTATCGAGCCGCCGAAAAACTCCTTGAACACGTAGTTTGATGTGGTACTGAAGACTTTCTTAGCTAAATACTTAAGTAGTAGAGCGGCTTTCTTAGACGTAGTCACTAACCCTAGGATTGCGTGCTTCTCATCTACCGGGATAACCCACCCAAACCCGTCAGGCCCGAGAAAAGAACCGACAACAACCTCCACGTTTTCAGGGCTCTTACTAGTTTTTAGGAGGGCTTGAGGTCCTAACGCGTATTTTCTTACGCGGCATAAATTAAGTGATTTAGTGAGTCTTCTGCCAGCACCCTCACTAATAACTACTATGTCGTAGTTGTGCGTCCCCTTACTAG
>DAIRVF010000009.1:0-18352 GCA_036802965.1 Zestosphaera sp. | reverse complement strand
ATTGAAGATAGTTGAGGTTTGACGAGTACGGCTTCACGCGGCCGGCTTAAGTTGGGAGACCACTAACGCGTGTTGCGTGTATCAGCCACCTAATATTCGCGTCGTTCCCTAGGTGGTAATACGTAGAACCTTATTTTCCCATCTAAGTAATCTCTAATGATTAGCTTTGCCGACTCGATAATTAAAGGTTCTTTATCGCTTTTGTAAACCCAGCCTCTCTCGAGAGCGAGTTCCCGTAATATGTTTTCAGGTTCTGAGCTACTGATGTCGTAGGTTTCCGCGAATGCTTTAGGATTGTGCGTCATTATTCTCTTTATCAGGCTTACTGCCGTAGCGACAGGATTCTTTATGTTGTCTACCGGGTTCATCCTGACGGCGATCTCCACCTCATCACCCTCCACAGGTATTATGCCTGGAGTGTCGAGCAAGTATATCCCGCTACCCACGTTGAATAACTGTGCTTTCTTCGTGTAACCTGGTGTTCCAGGGTATGGTGAAGTTCTGGTAGCGTGTCTGCCAGCCCAGGTATTAATGAGTGTTGACTTACCTACCTTAGGAATACCGAAAACCCCGACTACTAAAGGCTTCTTATCACTAAGTTTTCTGACGATCTTCCTCAATTTGAGGGTACCTAACCTCTTCTGAGCGGATATGTGTATTGCTCTAACCCCCTCAACCTCCTTGAAGTACTTGACCCAAGCACACGCCGTAGCTCGAGGAACTAGATCTACTTTATTCAACACTATCACGTACTTAACCCCCAATTCCTCACAGAGCTTCTCAAACCTCCTACTCCTGGTGGTTAGGGGATCCCTAACGTCAACTATTTCTAAAGCAACATCAACGGTCTCTAAGAGCTCCCTAACGAGTCTCCAGTTAGCCAGCAACATCTTTACTAGGCCTTAACCAAGAATAACTACGGAATTAATAAGTTAATTTGGTTCGGGATATTTCTATTTAAAAACCAACATATTTTTCTCGAGGGACCCCACACACAGGGCATTTCTCCGGTGCTTCAGGTCCTACGTGGGTGTGTCCGCACACAGGGCAGATCCACACCTTACCCTCTATTGGGATGTCCTCCCCCTTATCAACGTGTTCTTTAGCTTTCCTATATAGCTCGGCGTGTATTTTCTCAGCTTCTAGCGCCCACCTGAAGGATTGTTCAGCTTGTTTGTCTTTATGGAATTCAGCAACCGCTACGTACGCGGGGTACATCTCGTTCACTTCGAATTCCTCACCCATTATAGCTAACGCGAGATTCTGGGAGGTGTTGCCAAGACCTATCGGCGCGCCACCACAAGCTTTCTGATCAGACATCACTGAAGACATTCTTCTTAAGTGGTTTCGAGCGTGTACCTGCTCGGCGAAAGCTATGGCTCTGAACAACCTGGCTACGTTCCTGAATCCTTCCCTCTCAGCCACTTCCTCAAACGCTCTATACCTAGACTGAGCCATCGATTCTCCAGCGTACGCTGATAGCAGGGCTTCCTTAACTATAGGTCTTAGCTCAGTCATAAAATTCGCCTCACTTGATAATTAAGTTAAAAGGTTAATAAGCACTATGTTCATGAAGGATTAGCTTATCCAACCTATATATTGGTTCTTCTAACGAATTCTTTATACTTAGCTATGTGCTTGGTTTCTTTAGGGTCTAGACCTCGTTTCTCTGCCACGATCACTGAGGCTATGCCAGCTACTTGAGACCACTTTATCACTTCCTCTACGTAAGTGTTGCTTAACTCGTACGTAGTGACTTCCAGACCCGCACTCAATAAAGTCTCCTTAAGGAATTCTAGGGTGGTGTTACCTACCTCCTTAAAGATCACCACGCTGAAGGGTCCGAACCACGCCTCCCAGCCCACGATATCGTTGTGGAATCCCTCGGGGTATACCTCAGTCTTAGCAGGTGTTTTAGCGTTTTCGTTGAACTCGTCCTTAGCTCTAAGCGCTAGGGGGTAGTACTTCGTTGAAGACATGAATACAGGTATTTTACCCGTTAACTTCTCAGCTAACTCATGACCTAGCTTTAACGTGTCCTCACGCTTAAGAAACTCTATTATTTGCTCTTCCCGCGGCGTCCCTAAGTCAATCCCGAGACTCTTGAGTATCTTGAGGGTCGCTAGTAAGAGGGCCGGGAACGACGATCTAGGGGTTCTTCTGGGGGGTACCCTAACGTACGGGAGCTTCCTCTCCTCAGCGAGCTCAATCATTTTACCGCCTGAAGCCACCACAGCTACCTGAGCTCCCCTGCGGATCACTTCGTTAAGGCACGTGAGCGTCTCAATAGTTTCGCCTGAGTAACTCACAGCTACTGCCAACCAGTCCCTACCAACCCATCTAGGTACCCGGAAATCTTTAACCAACACTACAGGTATCTCAAGTCTTTCCGAGGATAGTGAGTAGATTACGTCGCCAACTATCCCTGAACCACCCATACCCATTATTAAGATTCCTTCAACACCCTCCCACAGAGACCTAGCGTTCGCCGGGACTATACTCCCCGCTTCCTCGACTAATTGGGGCCAGTCCAGGTATTCCCGCAGGAATTGATTAGCTAACACCCCAGCACACCCCAATTAATTCTGAGTATGAAAAAAGCCTTACACTTTAAAAACATTTCTTGGTCTTAAGACATTCGTTGGTGGAGTATATATGGGTTCGAGCTTCAAGGAGTTTGAGAAGTCTTGGAAGGGGAAGGAGAAGAGCGTGGGTGACCATATCAAGGACCTGTTCGTCAGAGAGAAACCTCTGAGATACAGGCTCGCCATGGCTCACTACAAGCTGAACTCAATGACTAGAAGGCTTGAGGTCTACTTAGACAGACTCAAGGCTAGGGATAAGGAGCTCTTCGAGAAGGTTGTTGACGCTCTAATATCTAAGGATCAGACTAGGGCTGTGATGTACGCTAACGAGGTTGCTGAGTTAAGGAAGGTTGCTAAGAGCCTCTTCTTGGTTCAGGTCGCTCTAGAACAGATAGGCTTGAGGATCGAGTCTATAAGAGAGATAGGTGAGGTAGCGGCTTACTTAGGTCCTGTCGTAGGAGTGGTTAAGGATGTGAGGGAAGCTATAAAGAACACCCTGCCTGAGATAGGTATAGAGCTAGGCGAGATACAGGACATCCTGCAGGAAACCGTCATGGAAGCTGGCGAGATGATAGGTGTTGGCAGTGTAGGCATATACTCAACACCTGACGCGAGAAAGATACTTGAGGAAGCTAAGGTGGTCGCGGAGCAGAGAATGAAGGAGTCCTTCCCAGCACTACCCTCAATACCTACCCTCACGCCAGAACAAGCGAAGAGCACGACGGAATCCGGTTAAGTCTTCCATCCCTGACACGGAAAACCTGTTTTTCCCTGAATTGGAAGTAGTCGGAGATTTTTACTCAGTTATTAGTTTACCGTCAACTATTCTCGTAACCCTGTCCACGCCGTGTTTAGTGATATCCGGGTCATTCGTGGCTATGAGGATAGATTTCCCTTCCTCTCTAAGCTTTTTAAGGAGTTCTATCACCTCGTCTCTGGTTTCAGGTGTTAAGTAGGCGGTCGGCTCATCTAGGAGTAGTATTTCAGGCTCGTATACTAGGACTGAAGCCAGGGCTACCTTAACTTTCTCCCCACCGCTCAGTCTGTAGGGTAGCTTGCTTAGTAGGTGCTCTATCCTGAGTCTGCGAGCTATCTCAGTGACACGGGTCCTCGCCTCATCCTCACAGATCTTAAGCTGTCTTAAAGCGAAAGCTATCTCATCATATACGGTGGCGTTAAAGAACTGATCATCCGGGTCTTGGAAAGTCACGCCTATCTTCTTCCTAGCTAGCGGTAATTGCCCGTATATAGGCTTACCTTCCAGGAGGACCTCCCCCCGCTCAGGTTTCAATAACCCGGCAGCCACTAAGATCAGGGTGGTCTTGCCTGAGCCGTTAGGCCCCCTGACCACCACTAACTCTGATTCCCTCAGCTCTAACCCCACACCTCTTAAGATATAGTCTTCCTCTCTAGAATACCTGAACCACACGTTCTTTAATTGTAGCTTAGCTACCAAGATATCTCACCAGTGAAGTAGATTAAGAGTTCCACGAAAGCTATTAAGGAAACGAGTATGTCTAGTCTTGATAGTTTGAGTGGTTTATGAGAACCTAAGCTCTCAGGAGGCGTGCCGAGAGTCCTCGCTTCTATAGCTAGGAAGGTTCTCCTACCCCTCTCACTACTCCTAATTATGAGGTCCCCTATAACGGTAGCGTGGGTCAGCAAGTTTTTCAAGCCGGTATTCTCAAACAACCTAGCTTCCCTACTCAAAAGTATTTTAGAGGTATCGCGGAGTAAGACCGCGATCATCTTAACGTATGTCGTAAGAATTAACGCGGCGTCAGGTAGCTTAAGCCTCCTCACGAACTCACTCAGTCCTTCCCAACCAGCGACAATAGTCATAGTCAGTAGGAAGCTGGTTGCCCCCGTAGCTCTAAGCACGTAGAATAAATAAAGATTTACGTGACCCTCGATTAAGAAAGGGGTTAGAGCTACCAGGGAGAATATAAACACGTATATGAGGGCTGACGCAAGTTTCCTTAAGTGATTTCTTGAGTTGTTAGTGCTGGCTAATACCGTGATTGACGTAGCTAGCGTGAGGGCCGCTACGTATAAGCTTGACGTAAAAGAAGTTAAGATTATGATGATGAAAGAAGCCACTATGAAGATAGGTGAGGCTTTCCCCGAACCCCGCAAATCTATTACTTCAAGGATGTCGGAAGTAGTGTCAAGAAACTTTCTAGCTACAGCTGAACTCACTTTTCCCTCGCCCTAAAGCAGCCTTGATTGCGGAGCCCGTAAACACTATTACTGACACTCCTAGAGCACCGCAGATTATGTAGCCTAACCACTCAGGTAGTCCGGGCACGGTATAGTCTTTGAGAGGCGTCCACGTAAACTCAGATTCACTTAGTTTCAGCTCCTCAGCAACTATATCTAGGGGTTCATGATATCCTAGCTCCTCAGCTAAGATAACACCGAAGATAGGGCTTAGTAGTAGGAGCGTGATTAGAGTGAAAAAAGTTTTTCGAGCGAGCATCAAGACCACCACACGGTCTCAGGGGATTTGAGAGTGAGGTAACTCACCACACCACCAGTTATTAAGCCTTCAACAAGACCTAAGACCGCGTGCCACGAAGTCATCACGTATAGTGGTAGCGTGGAGTTCCATGAAATCCCTAACTCGATACCGCAGGCGAATCCGGCTAACGTCATGCTTAACCATCCGGCGAGGAAACTACTCAGCCACACCTTTCTGCTAATCCCTTGAATAATCTTAAACACCGTATAGCCAGCCAAGACCCCCACGATACCCATATTCAGTACGTTAGCTCCTATAACGGTTAACCCGCCGTCATGGAAAATAAGACACTGAATTAAGAGTACTAGAGTCATGGATAAGACCCCCAACCAAGGACCTACCAGGATTCCGGCTAGCGCGCCGCCGATTAAGTGTAGGCTGGTGCCTCCCGGAATAGGCCAAGCAATCATTTGAGCGACGAAGATGCCCGCGCTTAAGGCAGTGAAGAGGGGTATTTTCTTGTTTACAGATTCTTTCTCTAGGGAAATCTTGCGGGTCGTAACTAATAGAATACCTAGAGTTATGAGTAGAGTGATCCCGGCAACTTCTGGTGTGAGGTACCCGTCAGGTATGTGCACATTAGTGCACCATAAAACATAGTTAGTGCACCTATATAAGCTTTTCGGCTAATTTAATTTAAAGGTTTCTAGTTTGAGGGTTAATGTGGGGTTGAGAGTAGGTGTTTGTTCACACTGCTGACCTACACATAGGTGCGTTTAGTAGCGAGCCTCTTTCAGGCGCTTCCGTTAAGGCGTTTCTAGATATGGTTGAGTATGTGAGGAAGTCAGGTATTAAGTACTTGGTGATTTCGGGCGATTTGTTTGAGAGACCTAAGCTCGAGAATTACTCTCTACTGAGGACAGTCGTCAAAGAATTAAGGAAGTTGAGGGAGAGCGGGGTTCACGTGATCAGTGTTTCAGGGAGTCACGATATCTCCGTTAAGGGGAGTGACTTCGTTCACGTCCTAAGGGATGCGGGGTTAATACACCTAACTAAGTATGAGGAGGTTTCTGAGGGGCTCTTGCTAGAGCCTTTAGAGTTAGGTGATTACGTCTTCTACGGTGTGCCAGGGTTTAAGAGAGGTGCGGAAGCTAAGTTACTGGCTGATGGCAGGGTTCGCTTTAAGAATATAGATGAGGTTAAGAAGCCGGTCGTCGTGTTAGCTCACACAAGCGTTAAGTTCTACGGCTACGACCCAAGCGACTTCGAGAGCAGGTATGGGAGGGTCTTCATCGCCGGTGATGAGTGGTTGAGGAACTTACCGGATAAGGTGGTTTACGTTGCTTTAGGACATATACATTACCCACTCCCACTATCTCACGAGTTCAGGTTGAGGGCCGCGTACGCGGGTGCTCCGGTGGGTAGGGACAAGAACGACTTACGCGAGACTCACGAGCTTAAGAGAATGGGGTTTAAGAGGAGGTTCTTAGTTGTTGAGCCTGGCGAGGAATTACCTAGGGTGAGGAGCGTGTGGAGTGACTTCGGTGTTGAGGTAGTGAATGAGAGGATTTCCTTCACTAATTTGAGCGATGTTTTAAACTATGTTAAGAGACTGGCTAAGGATATGCATGGGGATTTCAAGGTATTGCTAATCAACTTAACTAACGTGGACCCGGAGAAGCTAGGGAGGATCCTGTATGAGGCGGACGTTTTAAAGTCCGATTTAAGGAGTAAGAACGTAACACTAATGCTGAGCACGGAGCTCAAGACCAAGGGAGGGCCTGTGGAGGTTGAGGTGAGGCCTGGCGAGGACGTCATAGAAACCATAGAGAAGTCTGTGGCCGAGAACCTAGCTAAGAAGTTGGGGCCTTCAGCAACACCTGATAAGGTGTTGGATCTCATAAACATCCTGAGTAGGAAGAAACCTGAGGGTAGTAGTGAAGACGAGTTCTACGAGGAAATGTTTAAGGAGGTGATGAAGGTGTTGGAGGCGGTGTTCGGTGAGTCAGGGGAGGCTAGTTGACATACTTAACGAGGTAATCAACGACCTCAAGCAAGACTACCTAAGCTCGAAAAGTGACGAGTTAGTGAGGGTTAGAGATCAAGTACTCAAGTCATATTATGAAGTACGCGAGATGAGTTCCTCGAACGAGTCTTTTGCTGTAGGCTTCGTGGACGCTGGGTTTCCCGGATTCCGTCGATACAGAACCGATATTTCCTTCATAATACCTATGAAGGTCGGCGCTTTATTGAGGGGGGTTGACGGTAGGTTAATGTCTGTGAACGAGGTTTTAGGTAAGTCCTCTGTAGAGAACTTAATCCTATATTCTAGTAGGAAGCCTTCCGGTGAGGAGTACGAGTTCAGGATTAAGATAAGGTCAGTGAGTAACGGTTCACTGCTTTTTGAGAGACCCGGCGATGACATCATCGCATCACAAGAAATAAACAGGTTTGTGAGGGAATTCGTGAGACCCTCCCTCAAGAAGGAACCGGCTTTCTTCGCTAGATTTACTAAATACGTTGAGGGATTGATAGAGTTAGCTTACGCTGTCAAGCTCTTGCGTGAGGTTAGGGAGGCCGGGTTTAACGTTAGGTATGTGGTCTTAGACGGCACTCTAGTGAAGTGGTTCGCTATTGAGAGGGCCGGTAGCGGACGCGTAGACGGCTTAAACATAGTCTCAGCTCTTGCAGGCATTGACGTAGAGACCGTTAAGAACCTCCTCTGGGACGTCATAGGTCTTTCTAAAACGACTAAGTTTACTACCATAGCACGTAGTTACAGACTCTTTCAAGAGTTTAAGAAGATTTCTAAGGGGCTTTACACAATCCCTAACATCAAGAATGGTGGGATGTTATGCGAGACCCTCTCAAAGCAGTTATCAACGCCTAAGAAGAGGGGTTTAGTAGAGGAGGTGGTGAGAGTGATAAATAGGGTTGTTTACGACAGGAACGGCGTATACGTTGCTAGGTTCCCGCTAACCCCAGACTCTAAAAACGTATTCGTTTTAGACTTACACATACCGGAACCTATTCTTTCAGTAGGCGATGAAGTAAGATTCAACGTTAATGTAGCTACTCAGGTAAGGGAGGTTTTAGGTGAGGTAGTTAACGAGCTTTTCAGAATTAGGTCTAAGCTCACGGGGGAGCCGCCCTACGGCTACATGGAGGTTGATAGGGTCGTCAGGTTTAGTAAGGAAGAGGATAAAGTGTTTGAGAGTGCCTTGATAAGCTTGGTGCGTAGTTCTCTGGAAGACGAGTTGGCTGACGTCTTAGTTCAAGTTTTTTCACCAACAACTCGTATGAGGTATGGGTATAGGTGATTGTGTTGGTAAAGCGTGTAGGACTCACTTACGCGTGGCGTGATGAGACGACATACGTGATTATAGCCGACGAGAATTATAGGCCGGGCATAGGCGACATACTCTACGTTAAGATAGGGTCTGGCTACGTGTTACTTCAGGTGAGCGGGTTTGAGGGGGAGATCCCGATAGCCACCACCTCATTCCTTGCTAGGGAGGGAGCCTCCCAATATTCTTACGGCGTTGAGAAAGCTATGTTAGCTAAGACAAAACCACTCTTCGAGATAAGGGAGGTGAGGTCAGGTAGCGATGCCAAGAAGGTGGTTATGAGACCTAGCCAGCCCCCACCACTCGATGTCCCCGTCTACCTCCTCAGAGGCGGTGATGATGAATCAGAGTCTATCATGAGCTTGCTAAGCAGTAAGATACCTAAGAGTGAGGAAGATGCCGTCCCTATCGCGTGGCTTAGAGCAGGGATAGCTTCAGTTAAGGAACTCATGCCTGAGAAATACTTCAGAAAAGCTTGCTTGAGGTTAAGCCTCCACGACATGATACCTAAACACGTCCTCATATCCGGTCAGACTGGCTCCGGCAAGACCACGAGCGTCATGGGCATAATAACACAGTGGGGTAGGTTCGGTAGCAAAAGTATTTCTTGGGTGATAGCTGACAGGCATGGGGAGTACTCTAAGAGGGATTTCTTAGAGATCTTAAGTAAGGCGTTAAGTTTAAACGAATGGTTGAGGGACTCGTATAGAATATACGTATACGTACTCAAAACCAACGCTGAGAAAGTTACACCAATAGAGGAGAGGTTCGTAACACGTCGTGAGGGAGGTTTCGACGCCGCAAGCGTGAACGTGTATGACGTGATTAACGTAGCGGAACTCTTAGCGAAAGACGTTAGCGAGTTATTAGAGGTTACTTCAATACTTGCTACCTTAATCAAGAACGCGTCAGAGACTCAGACCTCGCAACGTGGTGAGTCAGGCACTCCTCAAAAACCCCTTCAAGAAAGGGGGGACAAGATTAGTGATTCGTGTGTCAAGGTTTTCATTGATGATAATGATGAACCTACAGGAAACCTCCTAGCTCTCATACCCCTCATAACTAGTAACTTAGTGAGGTATGAGGGAGTCGGAGAACGTGAAAAGGTAGGTGTTTACAAATTGCTCGTCAACGCAGGGATTTACGTTAATAGGTTGAGAGACCTTAGAAGGATAATCCTATCAACTCTTGGGTGGCGTGAGAAGCAAGAGAGTATAGTGTTGGATGGTGGTAAAAGGAAGGTTAGCGTGAGCGTGATTGATGATAGCAATTCTGTTTTTAAGGTCTCACCAATACTTAAGAATCCGTTAGAACTAATAACCTTGCTTAAAGCCATAGTTAACTCTGCTAAAGATATGTCAGAAGGTAAGATCGGCTCTTACCCATGGTTAAGTGTTAAGGGTGGCGAGCTCTCTGTTCTCACTCCTGCCTCATTAGATCTTAATGAGGTTGTGCATAAGTTAGATGAGGGTTCCTTACTGATTCTCGATGTTTCTAAGTTGCCTCTATCTCTCGGTGATATGGTGATTATCAGTATTTTGAGGAGGGTTTTTGAGGGGAGGATGCGTTCCGGTGTTGAGGGGGTTAGGGAGAAGCCAGTCATAGCCGTGGTTTCAGAGGAGGCACCCCTCTACCTCAGTCCTGAGAGGGTTTTGAGTCCCTACAACGTCTTCGCTAGGCTAGCTAGGGAGGGGAGGAAATTCGGGATTGGCTTGGTGGCTTTATCGCAGATAGCGACCATGATTGAGAAGCAGATACTAGCTAACTTCAATACTTTAATAGCTTTGAGAACTAAGCACAGGGCTGACATTGCTTACCTGAGCGACATAGGTGTTCCAGCAGAGGCTTTACCGAGTCTTGGTGATAGGGAGGGGTATCTCTACACGCCTGACTTAAGCGTTAGTGAACCCGTACCTGTCTACGTACCAGCATATTTTGATTACGGTAGTGAGATAAGGGAGGAGTATAGTAAGCTGATTAAGATAGAGGAGGACTTAAGTAGTAAGGGTGGCGCTATCCTGAGGACCGTTCTCGGTGGGGTGAGTGAGGA
Source organism: Zestosphaera sp. (assembly GCA_036802965.1). Taxonomy (GTDB): domain Archaea; phylum Thermoproteota; class Thermoprotei_A; order Sulfolobales; family NBVN01; genus Zestomicrobium. Next base: position 7,909 of record DAIRVF010000009.1, on the reverse strand, counting down.
CGAGGATTCTGGGAGTTAGGTTAAGGAATATCAGGAGTTACGTTGATAAAACAATAGTCTTCCCCCCGTCCGGAACCACAGTCATTTACGGCGATAACGGGACTGGGAAGACCTCCATACTACTCGGCATTAACTACGCGTTATTTGGTTTGCCGAGGGGTCAGAAGGGGAGCGACCTGTTCATAGGGTTTGTGAGCCCTTACAAAGACGATTTGCTGAGGGCTGGCGCGTCCTCAGCGATGGTTAAGGTCCTCGTGGATCATAGGGGTAAGCTAGTACTGATTGAGAGAAGGCTTAACGGGGATAGAGGAGGGAAGATAACGATACTTAGCTATGCTGACGGGATGCTCAGGGTTGAGTCAAGCAGTAACTACTCCTCAGAAGATCTCACCGAGAAAATACTTGAGGTGCTTGGCTTGAGAGAGGATCCGAGGAAAGGCAGGAACACCTACATATTCAGTAACGTCATGTATGTTCCTCAATTCAACATTCATCAAACCCTAGCTCTCGACGATAAGCAGAGGAGAGAGTTGGTTGATAGGGTTTTAGGGTTAGAGAAATATATGGTTATGTTGAACAACATCGAGAAAATCGCTAAGGGTAAGAACTCAGTAATCGGTAGTGAGCTCTACAACATCAATAAAATGATTGAAGATCGTAGGAAGACTCTAGAGAAGATTAACGTGAATGAGGTGAGGGCTAAGCTAAGTGAGTTAAGGGGTAGGCGTGAAGAGCTAGATAAGAAGTTGAGTGAATTACGTAAGCTTCGTGACTCGCTAGAAGCTGAGAAGGAGGAGCTGAGTGTTGAGTCAAATAAGCTGAGTGTTAGGATGGGTGAGTTAAAGAACAAGATTAAAGTGATTAACGAGAAAGAGAAGGAGTTGGTGAGTAAGCGGGAGAAACTCAGTAAGATCTTATTGGAGGTAGGCTTGAGTAGTGTTGGGGATGTCGACAAACTCGTTAGTGAGCTCCAGACACGTAAGTTAGGTTTGGAGGGTGAGCGTTCTAACATAGTTAAGAAGCTTGAGGAATTAGATGATGCGCTGAGGAGGATTGAGGTTAGCGAGAGAAATGTTTTAGAGCGCGTGCTCAGGCTGGAGGCTGAGGCGGAGAACCTGAAGAGCAGGGTTAGGGAGGCTTGGAATGAAGTTCTGGAGATGAGGAACGTCGTGACTCAGGGTGTGTGCCCGCTGTGTAGGCAGTCGATTACTCACGAGCACGGCGAGGAGTTGATTAGGGGGAAGATTAGCGAGGTGCGTGAGGTAGCTATGAAGATAGTGCCTTTGGTTAAGGAGCTCTGGTCTGGGAGGTCTCTTCAACTCAGGCTCTCCGTAGAGAAAGAGGATGTTAAGGCGATGAGGAATGAGTTGAGTAAGCGGCTTGACGAGGTCTTGAGGGAGCTTAGGGAAGTGGAAGTCGTTATCACCAAGGTAAGCCAGGTTAAGGAACTCCATGACGAGATCTCCAAGCTAGAACAGGAGGTCACGGAGAAACCTAAGGTCTTGGGGGAGCTTAGGGTTTGTGAGGAGGAGTACGGCAAGATTAGTAAGAGGGTTGAGGAGTTGAGGGCGAGGTTGGGGAAGATTAAGGAGGAGGAAGTCGCTCGTAGTAAGGAGTTAGGTGAGGTATCCGAGCAAATAAATAATCTGGAGAAGAGGTTGGAGGAGTATAGTGAGTTAAGTGAGGAGCTAAGGAAGCTTGAGTTGAGGGCTTCCTTCCTAGCTAAGATCAGGGATTGCCTACTCAACCATATTTACAAGGGTGTCGAGGCTATAGAGAATACTGTGCGCGGCATAGCGCACGAGAGGTTTAACGAGTATTTCCAGGAATACTTTATTAAGCTTCTCGAGGATCAAGAGCTGGTTGAGGCTTCAGTAAGCGACTTCAAGCCCTCCGTAAGGGTTAGGGTTAGCGCACTCGGTGAACGCGAGATTTCACAGCCTAGCGGCGCTCAATTAACTGCTTTAGGGCTTGCGTATAGGCTGGCTTTGAATAGAGTTGTAAGGGACTTGAATAGGGAGTTGAGGGATTCCGTCTTAATATTAGATGAGCCCACGCTAGGCTTCAGTCCTGAGAGGGTTGAGAAGTTAAGGGATTTGATAGAGTCTATAGGAAGTAACCTAGGTAAGGCTCAAGTACTGCTTGTGACTCATGACGAGAGACTGCTTGAAGTAGGTGATTGCAGGATAAGACTCTCCATAGATCGCTCAAGAAACGAGACAACAGTTGATTACGAGGAATGCGTGGTGGGGGAGGGAAACGCTGACTTCCAGAGCTATAAGAACCATATCTATAACGTGATCTCGAAGTACTGAGTTCCTTCACGTAATTCACTGCCGGGAGTGCGGTTAAAGCTTATAATGACTTTGGTATATATAATGTGTTAATGAATTAAGAATGATCACGATTACCTGGGCTGGTGATATGGGGTGTCTTTAACAGGTCTTTACGTGGGGAGGGTTGATAGCTTAAGGGTTTTATTTGATGAGTTGAGGAGGTCTGGGTATTTCGTCGTAGGGTATAAGGTAGTTGAGGGTGTGTTGAGGTTAGAGGAGTTAAGTTCTTTTGATGAGCTCGCGCAGGGTGTGGAGGATCTTCAAAGTCCTGGCAGATACTCCTTAGTTAGCGGTAGTTTCTATAGGCACGGGCCCGACTCACCCAAGAAATTTCTTTACCCGCCTAACCTAACACTATTTAAGGTTTCTAGCGGGTGGGATGTGGTCGTTCCGGTACGTGAGGTGCGTAGGCTCGCGTTCTTTGGTTTAAAGCCTTGCGACCTAGCTTCTATAAAGGTGCTTGACAAGGTTCTCCTAGGGGTTGACGACTATTACGAGAGTCTTAGGAAGAGCTTGGTCCTGATAGTGGAGAACTGCACTACCCCGGGCAACACATGTTTCTGCGGTACCATGAATACCGGGCCTAGAGCCAGGGACTCCTTTGACTTAGCGTATACTAGGCTGGGTGATAAGTTGGTGTTGGAGGCTGGAAGCGTGTTAGGTCTGAAACTCCTCAACCTGCTTGAGGTAGAACCTATTGATGATGCCACGTACGAGAGGTTTGAAGCAGTAATGCGTAGTGCTAGCGAGAAAACTAGGGCGGGATTTGAGCTTAACGGGTTGCCTGAGGAGCTTGAGTTACGTATTGAGTCCAGGGTCTACGAGAAGGTCACTGAGAAATGCCTTGGTTGCGCGAACTGCAACATGGTTTGCCCTACGTGCTTCTGTTTTGATGTGCTGGATGTCCCGTTAATTGACGGGTCTGCGGAGAGGGTTAGGGTGTGGGACGGGTGCTTAAACTTTACTTACGGGCAGGTAGCTGGAGGGCATTTCAGGCCTGATTTGTGGGCTAGGTACAGGCATTTCGTCCTGCATAAATTCGCTTACTGGGTGAAGCAATTCGGTACGTTTGGGTGTGTGGGGTGTGGGAGATGCATTACTTGGTGCCCTACAGGCATAGACTTGAGGGAGACTGTGAGAAGTGTTTTGAGGGGTGGTAAGGGTGGGTAAGTATATGACAGCGCTAATACCCTTAAAAGCCATGATAACTCGTGTTAGGACCGAGTCTTGGAATGTTAGGACGTACTACGTGAGGTTACCTGACGGTGTTGAGTTACCTAAGCCGGGCCAGTTTAACATGCTCTATGTTCACGGAGTTGGTGAGGTCCCGATCTCTGTCAGCGACTTAGACGTGGGGTCAAGGATTGCGGCACACACTATTAGGTTCGTGGGTTCCGTTACCAAGACCTTCGAGTTGCTTAAGGAGGGTGACGTGATCGGCTTCAGAGGGCCTTACGGGAACGGATGGCCTATGGACGTCGTGACCGGTAAGAACATAGTCTTGATAGCTGGGGGGATTGGATTACCTCCATTAAGACCTGTGATAAGGGAGGTAGCTAAGAATAGGGGCATGTACGGTAAGTTGATTATCCTCTACGGGGCTAGAACTCCTGAAGACCTGATGTTTAGTTATGAGTATAGCGATTATGAGTCAATCCCTAACACGGAGTTCTACGTGACTGTGGATAGACCTAATGATGGTTGGAGAGGTAATGTAGGGGTTGTGACCAACCTAATAAAACACGTGGACGTGGATCCCGGCGAGTCCTATGCCTTCGTATGCGGTCCCGAAATAATGATGAGGTTTGCCGTTCAGGAATTACTTAAGAAGGGATTTAAGACTAACAAGATCTACCTCTCTCTTGAGAGGAGGATGAAGTGTGGTGTCGGCTTATGCGGTCATTGTCAGATGGGTCCTTACTTCGTTTGTGAGCACGGCCCCGTATTTCCTCTCTGGTTCATAAGTAGGTATTTCTGGGTTGATCAGATATGAGGAAGCTGAAGGTAGCTGTCTATAAGTTCTCTAGTTGTGACGGTTGTCAGCTACAATTCCTTAATTTGGAGGATGAGTTACTGCAGTTGAGTGACTTGATAGAGTTTGCTTTATTTTACGAAGCTAGGAGGTTTGTTGGTTCAGGTCCTTATGACGTGGCGTTCGTGGAAGGCTCTATCTCAACACCTCATGAGGTCGAGGTTATTAAGAAGGTTAGGGAGGAGTCTAAGGTCTTGGTAGCTATAGGTGCTTGTGCTACTTCCGGCGGGATACAGGCTCTGCGTAACTGGGCTGATACTGAGGAGTATAAACGATACGTTTACCCGAGACCTGATTGGGTGGAGGTGCTTAAGTATGCTGAGCCGCCCTCAAGGTACGTTAAGGTTGATTATGAGATACGTGGTTGCCCTGTCAGTAAGGATCAATTACTCTCATTCGTTCTGCAATTACTTAAGGGTAAGACACCCCCCACACTACCTGTTGATTCTGTTTGCGTGGAGTGTAAGAGGAGGGGGAATGTCTGCGTTTTGGTTGCTAAGGAGATTCCGTGTTTAGGGCCTGTCACCATGGGTGGTTGCGGCGCTCTATGCCCGTCTTACGGTAGGGGTTGTTACGGCTGTTACGGCCCCATGATAGATCCTAAGCCGGACGCTCTGGACACCCGCTTTAAGGAACTGAATATTAAGCCTAAGGAGATACAGCTTCTTTTCAAGCAATTCACTAATTGGGCTAAAGAGTTTAGGAAGGTGATTGAGGAGTATGAGTAAGGTCATTAAAGTAGATTACTTAGCTAGGGTTGAGGGGGAGGGTAACTTATTCGTTGAGTTAAGTGATGGCAAGGTCTCTAGGGTTGAGGTAGGCATTTTCGAGGCCCCGAGATTCTTTGAAGCGTTCTTGAGGGGGAGGAAGTATTATGAGGTGCCTGACATAACCGCCAGGATTTGCGGTATCTGCCCTATAGCCTACATAATGAGTTCTAGTAGGGCGCTGGAGAAGATTTTAGGTGTTGAAGTACCTGAGGAAGTAAGGAAGCTTAGGAGGATAGTCTACCTCGGTGAGTGGATTGAGAGTCACGTACTCCACATCCTCATGCTGCATGCACCGGACTTCCTAGGTTACGAGTCTGTTTTGAGTATGGCTAGGGATTACCCAGATATAGTTAGGAAGGGTATGAAGCTTAAGGGGTGGGGTAATCAGGTAATTAGTGTTGTAGGAGGTCGCTCGGTTCACCCGGTCTCTTGCAGGGTCGGGGGATTCCACAGAATTATCCGCAGGGATGAGTTACTCCCTCTGCTTAGGGGGTTGGGTCAGGTGAGGGAGTACGCGAGGGAGTTGCTTGAGTGGGTGCTTAAGCTGCCTATGCCTGACTTAAAGAGGGATGCAGAGCTCGTGTCGCTTAGGGGTATGGGTGAGTACCCGATACTTGAGGGTAGGGTGGTCTCTAACAAGGGGCTTGACGTGTCTGAAGACGTGTTTGAGAATATTCTTGTCGTGGAGCAGGCGAAGTACTCGACATCTCTTAGGTACGCACTTAAGGATAGGGGTCACTACGTAGTGGGCCCGCTGGCTAGGTACAACAACAACTACGATCTTCTAGACCCGGAGGTTAGGGGTATTGTAGAGTCTTACGGTTACGGGGCACCCCTACACAACAGCTTTCAATCAATAATAGCTAGAGCCGCTGAAGTATATCACGCAGTCTTAGAACTAGAGGAGTTAATCAGTGATTATAGGGAGCCTCAACAACCATACGTGGGAGGAGTTGTGAGGAGAGGTGTCGGCGCGGCGATAACGGAAGCTCCTAGAGGTATGCTCTACCACAGGTACGAAATAAACGAGAGAGGGTACGTAATCAACGCCAACATAATACCGCCAACCTCACAAAACCTAGCAAGTATAGAGGAAGACCTCCTAGCATTAAGCGATAAGCTAGCGACACTAAACCTGGAGGAAGCTCAGTGGCTAGCAGAACAAACAATCAGAAACTACGATCCATGTATCTCGTGTGCAACACACTTCCTAAAAATAAAATACGTAACCCCTCCTAAGCCGTGACGAACCAAGCTTAAGTACACGAACGCTCTGTATTGATGAGTTGCTAGATATCAACGTAGGACAGTCTCGTACCCAGCTTAACAAGTGGTTTCTAACCAATGCTCAAAATAATAATTAAATACAGTCGATGGTAAGATGTACCTCACGTATACCCCGTAGAACGTCTTCGCTTAATCACTAAACTCAATTATTTCCCAAGGCATACTTAATATCAGCGGACACAACCGTAGAAACACTTAAAATGGAGCTGTTACTACAGACTTGGTTATCGCGAGTGATGGGGGACAGTAGGTCTAAGATACTATTAGGGATTCTCCTCCTGTTTTACGCCACAGTATATTTCCACAGAGTCATGACAGGGGTTATGAAAATGGAGATAGATAGCATAGCTGAGCTTTATAAAGTTGATGCAAACGTGTTGCTCGCTTTCCTATCATCAGCTTACTACTACGCTTACACGATAGCGCAGCCATCCGTGGGTGTATTGCTAGATACCTACGGCGTTAAGAAGGTAGGTGCCTTGTTCTCTGCAATACTAAGTGTGGGAGCTCTCCTCATGTTGTTAATGAGTCCTGCGACATTGATTGTTGGCAGGATTCTCATAGGCTTTTCAGCGTCGGCAGCCTTCCTATCATATCAGAGGATATCGTCTCTGAGTTACGACAAGGTCTTCCAAGCAAGACTTACTTCATATGCCTTGGTGGTCGGGAATCTAAGTGCGTTGCTAGCGACATACCCTTTGAGGGTAATACTAAACGTTATTGGGCTGAGGATTACGTTAGCTTCGCTGGCACTGCTCACGTTCATTATCGCTGCAGTCATATTTACCGTGTCTAATGATGTTGGTTCTAGCGAGGGTTTCGGCAGGGTGAGGGGCGTTATTAGGCACCTCAGAGGGTTAGTCAAGGACCCGCACATATGGGGTGTTAGTATCGGTGCCGCAGGTGTTTACGGCACCATGTTATCTTTTCAATCCGCTTGGGGACAGAGGCTCATGAGCGATGTATTCGGCTTAGGAGCTGATGTATCTAGCCAGTACTTGATGGTGCTGGTACTCGTGTTCGCGTTAATGTGCCCGATTACCGGGTTCTTGAGTGATAAGGTCTTGAGACGTAGGAAGCCGTTGCTACTAATCGCGACATTGGTATCCACTGCTTCGTGGATATTAATGCTACACTCATCACTCGTAAGTAACGAAATACTACTAGCTACGTCAATAATTGCTTTGGGTATGGCGTCGGGCTTACATATTGTAGCACCATCTATGGCTAAAGAAGGTTACGACGCAGAGTATTCAGCAACTGCTGTGGCTTTCCTTAACGTAACGCTCTTCTCATGGACGGCAATACTTCAAACAATAGCACCCCTAATTAGTTCAATCCTCTCGATAGAAATGCATCTAGTGGTGTCCCTGATCGCGGTATTCGCTGTTTGGATGCTGACGCGTGAGACCCTGGATTGAGGACCCCAAAAGAACCTAGTCTAGAACCTTAGGAATTTGGTGGGCCCGCGGGGACTCGAACCC
>DAIRVF010000008.1:0-18736 GCA_036802965.1 Zestosphaera sp. | reverse complement strand
CAACCACCTAGTCTCAGGAGTAAGAGGAACATGAACACTAACAACATCGGATTCCTTAAAGACTTCCTCTAATTCCTTAAACTCAACACCTAACTCCCTCTCGGCTTCCAGATCTCTTCTCAGGTCGTAGTATAATACCCTCATACCGAAACCCTTAACCCCTATCTCAGCCACCCTCTTACCGATTCTTCCTAAACCCACTATGCCTAGCGTCTTTCCTCTTAGCTCAATACCTAAGAGCATTTTCGGGTGCCAAGCAGTCTTAAGTCTCCACCACTCTCCGAACCTCACGAAAATATCTCCCTCAACAACTCTCCTAGCTGTGCTTAATATGAGTGTCCAAGTAAACTCGGCTGTTGCCTCAGTCAAGACTCCCGGCGTGTTAGTTACGTAGATGCCGCGTCTGGTAGCACACTCTAGATCTATGTTGTCAAACCCTACAGCTAGCTGAGCTACTATCCGTAGCTTAGGGGCTGAAGACAGTAGACCACAATCTATCCTATCACTGAGGAGCGAAATTAACGCGTTAACTTCTTTAACTTTACTAAGTAAGACGTCGTATGGTGGGGCTTGATATCTATCCCAGACCTCAACATCGTAGTATTCTGATATCCTCTGTATAACGTCATCGAATAACTCTCTCGTTATGAAGACTCTGGGCTTCACTAACACCACCCTCGACAAAAATTCTTGCAGAGATGCTATTAAATCACGCAACCTTATATATTAGGTGTATTTCGTCCCCGCACTTACATATCTTGTAATTAATTAGTTTCAGTCTTAACCACTCACTCAAGTCGCCGAAGCCCTCCCCTCCTACCAAAGCTACGGAATCTTTACCTCCTATCACGTATGGGGAGATGGTTATCCTAAGCTCGTCCACAAGCTTCTTGGATATGAGGTGCCATAGTAGAGTACCTCCTCCCTCAACTAGCAAGTCTCTCAAGCCTTTGTCGTGTAGTGCTTCTAGAGCTTTACTCATGTCTACCAGCGGTGATTCACTCTCAATAACTATGACGTCCACGCCTAAGCTCCTCAACTGCTCTATCTTCTCTTGCTTAGCTGTAGAAGACGTTACTATGATTGTTGGGGCCTCGCTCACGTCAAGTACTCTCGCGTTGAGAGGTATTTTCAGGGAGCCGTCAACAATGACCCTCACAGGGTTTCTCCCCTTGACAAGCCTGACAGTAAGTTGAGGGTTGTCTCTGATGACCGTGTTAGCACCGACCATCACACCATCGACGATAGCCCTCATAGAATGTAGCCTTAGCTTGTCGTAAGGACAGCTAAGTCTTGAGTCACCAGTTCTTGAAGCTATCTTACCATCGACTGAGGTAGTCGCGTAAACTCTCACGTACGGTCTCCTCAAGCTCACCACCTAAATACATTAACTTACCACCAAGCATTAGAGCGGCGACGAATTCGCTCCCTCCTCTCTTAACTAACGCTAAGTGCTTATTATGTGCTCTCTCAAGAGGGGTGTTCGAGTACCTCAAGAAAAGCAGGTTTGCGTCACCCCCCTCGACTATGTAATTCCGCACGCCCACGGGGTTAGCGTTAGTTAAAGCTTTAAGAACCCATACCGGGTCATTAATCCCTGCATTACGAGCGAGCAGTAAAAGTAGCTCGCCCTCCCTCCACAGGTCAGGCTTTACCCAGCCTAAGTTGTCCGTACCTAAAGCTATGTCAACCCCTAACTCATATATGTTCCTCAGTTTAGGTAACCCAGACATAAACCATAGATTAGACCTGAGGCATAAGACCAACGTGATCCTCAGGTCCTTAAGTAGTTGAAGCTCTTCAGAACCCAACCAAACACCGTGGATCAGCGCGTCAGGCTTTCCGGCAGAGAGAAGCTTCTCTAAATCCCCCTCCTCCCTAGTCTCCCTAGTCTCTGATACGTGTGAATGAATTATCTTGCCCGAACCCCTCGCTAAATCGAAGATAATTCTTAGGTCTTCTGACGTGAAGTAGTGTGGTGACGAAATACCGACCCCATCGGAGTACCTAATTATCTCCTCGATTTCACGGCCTACCCCCACATGCTTTGAAGGCATGCCGAGAACATAGTGGGTTCTGAGCTTCGTGGTACCTAGCCTAAGGCTCCCAACCCCTAACTCACGGAACTCCGCAACGTAACCCACCCCTGAACTCAGCATCAGGCTCACGGCCTCATCTATTACCGAGTTCAGTGAGTTGACCCCTGCCTTACCAAGTACTAAGTACTTAAGCCCGTAAGGCTCCCCGACAACCGAATCTATGTCTAGGTCCCAGCCAATCTCGGGGCTCACGTAATCTAGTATGTGTGCATGCATGTTCGCAAGTGGAGGCATGACTACATAGCTACGTAGGTCGAGAACACCTCTAATCCCTTGAGATATGCTGTGTATTTTGCCTTCATCGATGACTAAGGTGAGAGGACCCTCAACGAACTCTAATGAGGTGGTTAGGAACCCTCCAGCTACGGTAACGCTGAATTCCTCCATCTCCTAAACCTAAAAATATTGTGTGCCTCAGAGTTATAACCTGCGATATCGAACATATCTTGGTGATGATGCGGGACTGGATGATTTAGATGATTAGTAGCGAACCGTCTGACGTTAGGGGCTTCTTAGACCACGACTTAATAATTGATCGAGATAACAGAATACACGTCGTCGTCGGGAACACGCATCCTAAGGGCTTGATAGTAGCTTACCTTAAATACGTTTCCTCGAGGAAGCCCACCCCTTGGAGGGGGAGGGGTACTTACTATGAGAGGGTGTTAAGGGAATATAGTGTTGAGGAAGTCCTGCGCGTGTCTTCGGGGGTGGGTGCGTGGTTTCATGACCCGACCTTAGGGGTCTCAATACCGGTGGTTAAGGTCTCAGAGGTTTTGGAGTGGCTTAAGCCTGAGGAGAGGTTGAGGGAATTAAGAAAACACGTCAAAGATTTTGTGGAGCTGGTTAGTGTTGAGGTCTCGGATTTTGTTAGTGACGTGACGGGACTCAGCGTTGATTGCATGGGTGTCACGGGGTCTGTTCTCGCAGGTATTCACGGACCTCACTCAGACGTTGATTTAGTGATATACGGTTGTAGGGAAGCTCTAGAATTCGTTCAAGCAAGCATAGAGATGAGTAAGTTGCCTGTGGAGAAGGTAGCATCTAAGATATTGGAGAATTCGAGGATCTTAGGGATTGAGCCTGAGACGTACGCTAAGATAATCCCGCCATATAAGTTCACGTGTTTTAAGGGAGTGCCAATAACCTTCATATTTGTTGACAGAAGGACGTATAGGTACGGGGACTTAGTTCTAAGACCTCTTAAGCCTGTTAACCTAATAGCTGAGGTTGCTGGAGGAGATTGTAAATCCCTTTTCTACCCGTCGAAAACTCAGGTAGTTAGGGTTCTTGAAGGACCCGCTGTTAAGGAGGTAATAAGCTACGAGGCAGAATACAATTACCTCTTATATAGGGGAGGGGCATTAAGGATTTCCGGAATGCTTGAGAAGTCGGTACCGGATAACGAGTACTACGTGGTTGTTGGTGGGAGGGAGAGTAAGGGATACGTAATACCTCACAGAATTTAAGAAGCGCCTCCTACCTAATTAAAGCGATTTTATCGCCTACGTTTATGGTGTCTCCCGGTCTCACGTAGACCTTCTCCACTACGCCGTTCCTAGGAGACTTTATTTCTAGCTCCATCTTCATCGATTCTATAGTGACTACCGTGTCGCCAACACTTACTTTAGACCCTTCCGTGACTAAGACCTTAAGAATCTTCCCAGGTATTTCCGAAGATATCGCTACAGCTCCTGAAGGCACTTCAGGACCTCTTATCTCGAGTACCTGCTCAAGACCTGTCTCCGCTCCTGACGTTACTTGAGTGACTTCACTCCCTGAAGGTTCTTCAGCTACGCTGAGCTCGGATTCTTGCGTAACCTCTACCTCGCTACCTACTCTGACTATCAGGTCCTTCCCATCGACTTTGACGAAGTACATACCGTTATTGCCGTCCCTTACCTCAACCCTGTATTTTCTTCCCTCAACCTCAACGACGTACACCGAAGCACTCACTTCCTTAGCACCGTTTCTATAATTAAGTAGTATCCCTTAAAAATAATCAATAAGGCCTTGTGGAATGTTTTTAACGTTTCTTAAAGTATATTTGGGAGTCTAAAATTGGTGGGGGAGTCCTTACCAGCCAAGATACTTGAGTTGAGGAGACTTAGGGAGGAGGCTAAGTTAGGCGGTGGTTTAAAAGCTATTGAAGCGCAGCACGCTAAGGGTAAGTTAACGGCGCGGGAAAGACTTGAACTATTGTTCGACCCCAACACTATGTTAGAGTTTGATATGTTGGTAACTCATAGAGCGACGGAGTTCGGCATGGCTGAGAGGAAGGCTTACGGTGACGGGGTAGTCACCGTTATGGGCAGGGTTAATAACAGGCCTGTGGTAGGGATAGCCCAGGACTTCACGTTCATGGGCGGTTCACTAGGTGAGATGCACGCGGCTAAAATCGTTAAAGCGATGCAGTACGCAGTCTCAGCGGGCATGCCCATAGTATTCCTCAACGATTCTGGCGGTGCTAGGATACAGGAGGGTGTGGACTCGCTTCGAGGGTATGGCGATATATTCTACATGAACGTGATGGCTTCAGGCGTGGTACCCCAAATAGCCGTCATAATGGGGCCCTGTGCTGGCGGAGCGGTGTACTCCCCGGCACTCATGGACTTCGTGATAATGGTTGATAAAACGTCCTATATGTTCATAACAGGTCCGAGAGTGGTTAAGGCTGCCATAGGGGAGGAGGTCACGGAGGAGGAGTTAGGAGGTCCTAGAATACACGTGACTAAGAGTGGTGTGGCGCACTTCATAGCTAGGGATGATAAAGAAGCGATAGGCTTGGTTAAGAGGTTGCTCAGTTACCTCCCATCAAACAATATGGAAGCACCACCTAGGACGCCCTCAGGCGATCCCCCGGATAGGGTGGAGGAGAAATTAAATACTTTAGTCCCTGAAGACCCATTAAAAGCTTACAACATGTATGAAGTCATTGACGCGGTCTTCGATAAAGGCTCGTTCTTCGAGGTATCGAGAGAGTACGCTAGGAACGCTATAACGGGGTTTGCGAGGCTGAACGGATGGGTTGTTGGCGTGATAGCTAATCAACCGATGGTTCTCACAGGTGCTTTAGACATAAACGCTTCGGATAAGATAGCTAGGTTTGTCAGGATACTCAACGCTTTTAACATACCTATAATCACGTTCGTGGATGTTCCCGGGTACATACCCGGCACATATCAAGAACACAACGGCATAATAAGGCATGGTGCTAAGGTACTCTACGCCTACAGCGAGGCAACAGTACCTAAGTTGACGGTCATAGTGAGGAAAGCTTACGGCGGTGCTTACATAGCGATGGGTTCCAGACACTTAGGCGCTGACTTCGTAGCGGCCTGGCCTACAGCGGAGATAGCTGTTATGGGTGCTGAGGGGGCTGCCGAGATAATATGGAGGGCTGAGCTCTCTAAAGCTAAGTCACCTGAAGAGAGGCAAGAACTACTTAACAAGTTAGCTACAGAATACAAGAATAAGTTCCTCCACCCATACATAGCCGCCGCAAGAGGTTACATAGACTCCGTCATAGAGCCGGCGGAGACCAGGCCAACGCTAGTTAAGGTGCTTGAGTTCCTCCTCACTAAGCGGGAGGTAAGGTTTAGAACACCGCCGAAGAAGCACGGCTTAATCCCAGTATAACTTGAGCTGTTTTTAAGTAAAGCTACCTTAAGTCAATTAGTCGCAACCAAATGGTGTTGGAGGTCGTTTAGACTTTAGTTATTTAAGTTTGAGAGCTCTAATTTTGAGTGGGTAGCGAAGATGTTTCACAAGACGCCAGACATAGTGGAGGTTTTTGAGAAGTTCGACGAAGGGTCTGAAGTAGTTATCCGTGGCTGGGTCTACAGGATATTTAAAGTGGGTGGTAAGGTTTTCGCGTGGGTTAGAGATCACTCAGGCTATATCCAGGTAGTTTTCGACAAGAGCTATATGACGAGTGATTGGGACTCTGTGGAGAAGTTAACTAGAGAGTCTAGTGTGGAGGTCAAGGGCGCTGTAAGGGTTGACGCTAGAGCTCCCGGCGGTAAGGAGATAGTGGCTAACAATTTAATCGTTTACGGTTACTCACCCCCCTTCCCGATAAAAGGAGGTGAGGACATAGAGTACTTACTTAACGTGAGACACCTCTGGCTCAGGTCCAGGCACATGATAGCGCTACTCAAGATTAAGCACACAGCTATTCAAGCTTTGAGGGATTGGTTGATAAAGGATGGGTGGTGGGAGACCACCCCGCCAATACTTACGGGCTCGGCTGTGGAGGGCGGCGCTACCTTATTTGAAGTTAAGTATTTCGACAAGACCGCGTACCTCTCTCAGTCGGCTCAGCTATATCTTGAAGTATTGATATTCCCGCTAAATAAGGTCTGGGCCTTAACTCCTTCCTTCAGAGCTGAGAAATCAAGGACTAGGAGACATCTTAGTGAGTACTGGCACCTGGAGGTTGAGGCTGCGTGGTATGATATGGAGGATATGATGAAGGTTGCTGAGGACATGGTTAGTCACGCGGTAGCTAGGGTGTTGGAGGAAAGAAAAGAAGAGCTTAAACTACTTAACAGAGACATTACTAAGCTGGAGAAAGCTCTTGAGACCCCTTACCCCAAGATAACTTATGATGAAGCTATTCAAATCCTTCAAAAGAAAGGCTTTAACCTGAAGTGGGGTGATGATTACGGCGCTGATGAAGAGAAAGCACTAACCGAGGAATTTGAGGTACCGTTCTTCGTAACCCACTTCCCAAAACACATAAAAGCGTTTTACATGAAGGAAGATCCTAAGAGACCTGAGGTCGTTCTAGGGTTTGACTTGCTCGCGCCCGAGGGTTACGGCGAGATCATAGGTGGTTCGCAGAGAGAAGACGATTACGAGAAACTATACAACAGGATAGTTTCTGAAGGACTGAATTATCAAGACTATGAATGGTATCTTGACCTGAGGAAGTACGGGAGCGTTCCTCACTCAGGATTCGGGTTAGGTATTGAGAGACTCGTCATGTGGGTTTCCGGGATAGATCACATAAGAGACGCGATACCCTTCCCAAGGTGGAGGGGGCGCATATACCCCTAACCCAAGCCCACTACTCGTAGACTACGTTGATTATATGCTTGACCTTGTTAACCCCCTCACTCATTATTAAACGTATTAACTCCTTAGTAGTGTCAGTCAACTCCAGCTTCAGAGCGTCTTCGAGTTTGAAGAAACCTATGCCGAGAGACTCCTCATTTGCTACTGGCTCTCCCTCAGCGTCAGTGATTAAGTAGTCTAGTATCACGTAATGATATTTAACACTGTAGTCTTTTCTAAGCCTTATGTACTCGGTGATAGCTAGTAATGACGCCTTGCTAGCTTTAAGCGACGTTTCCTCCTCTAATTCCCTGAATAAAGCGGTGAGCACCGGCTCCCCAGCCTCTATATGCCCGCCAGGTATGGACCACAAGTTAGGTGATGGCGGGTACTTCCTCTTAATGAGGAGTATCCTATCATCTCTTAAGACTACCGCCCCTACCGCTACCCTAGGCCACTCAACCACTTCGAACACCTACTCAATAAGTTTTACTTGCTAGATTAATGTTATATCTTGTTATTAAGAATTACGTTTTAGGAGTAGTGAAGTGATGCTTAAATTACGTTGTGTTAGGTGCGGTCACGAGGTACGTGAGACTGAGTACGTCAGTGGTTGCCCTCAGTGTGGGGGCCTCTTAATAACCCGGGCTTCAGATCATCTGAGGAAGGGTAGGGGTTCAGGGATCTGGGTTTGGAGTAACGGCTTATTCACGTCGTTCATGACCCCGAAAATTACGTTGGGGGAGGGTAACACCCCCCTCATAAAATCCGTTAAGGTAGGTAAGAGTACCGGCTTAACGCTATATTTCAAGGATGAAACTAAAAACCCTTCAGGCTCCTTCATAGACAGAGGCTCGGCAACACTAGCTACCGCGTTAAAGTACTTTAAGGTTAGGTCGGTGGTGGTGCCCTCCACTGGCGACTTAAGTATTTCGGTCTCAACGTATTTGAGACGTGCCAGGATCTCTAGCAAGGCTTACGTACCGTCTAGCGTCACTTTAAGCAAGGCTTACAAAACCCTCTTAGTGAGCGATAAGGTAAGGTTTGTCGATAGCTATGAGGAAGCGTTAGTTAAAGCTTTAAAGAGTACGCAATTTTATGACGCGGCTATACTACCCACCAACCCGTTCTTGATTGACGGCTACAGGACAGTGGCTTTCGAGCTGGCTTACTCCCTAGGCAGGGAGAGACCTTTAATGGTCGTAGTACCGGTAGGGGACGGCGTCCTAACTCTAAGCATTCATTACGCACTTGAGGACCTAGGAATACGTCATAAGATACTCGGTGTTAGAGCGTGTAGGGAATCCCCCCTATTAAGAGATATCTACGTTTCTAAGCCGATGCTTCAAGAATATCTGAAAGAACTCGAAGACTCGGGGTTTATAGAAATCATTAACGTATGCGATGATGAAGCACTTGAAGCAAGTGAATTCATGGTTAAGAGAGAAGGCTTCTTGGTAGGGCCTGTAGGAGCTTCATGTGTGGCAGCACTCAAGAAATTCGTTAGTGAGGACAGGAAAGATTTCATTACAGTGGCTTTAATGTCGGGCGACCCGTTGCAAGATCCCTACGTCATTAAAGCTCTTCTCGAGAGGACTGCAGGACATAAGGAACAGTTAGTGTCTCTAGGTTTCACTAAGATGAAGATCTTGGAAATCCTCGCTTACGGTAACCCGGCACACCCCTACGTACTCTGGAAAGAACTTAAGCAGAAACACGGTCTCAACTTAAACAGAAGGAGTGTCTACAAACACGTGGAGGAATTAATTAGCTTAGGTTTCTTGAAGGTAGTCGGTCATGAAAGGGTTGGCGGGAGGATCAGGAAAATAGTGACTATAACTGAGCTAGGTTTAAAACACCTAACTTGATATCGCGGCGTTGATAGTGAACTTGATATTGTATTGTTTGCCTAAAAACACTCTTGTTCTTATCTTCACGAGGTGTACGTGATGAACGTGGTCAGGGTCTCCCTATATACCGCGTTGGTCTTGATAGCTACTATAGTACTCCAGGTCTATACGCCGGCAACTCGCGGGTATTTTAACCTTGGTGAAGTAGCTATATATACTGTTGCGGCCCTGAGCTCGCCGCTCACAGCAGGCATAGCCGGGGGAGTTGGTTCGGCACTAGCGGATCTCCTGACTGGTTATGGGATTTTCGCGCCCGGCACTCTAGTGATTAAGTTTACTGAGGGCTTCGTAGCGTCTCTACTAATTTCTTCTTTTAGGAAGAGGTTAGGGGTTTTCTCTAAGCTACGCATAGTGTCGGTAGTGATAGGGGTGCTTCTAGGGATTTTAATAGCCGCGTTAGGGGTAGCCCTCTTCACCGGGGAAGTCGAGCTTTATTCAGTGCCCCTCAGCGTCATGGGTGTTGAGCTCACGGTGCTTTCCGCGAAGTTCTCGCTGGCTACCTGGTTCTGGATTTTAATAGGTTTAGTGATCGCTATCTCGGTGACGTACGTCGTGATCAGAGCTAGGGGTGAGAGTTTAAGTTTCGTGATTCCGGTACTGATCAGCGGGTTAATAATGGTTACGGGGTATTTCCTCTACGAGTACTTTGTTTCTAATCCTCTCCAAGGGATACCGCCTGAGGAAGCCTTCGTTGAGGTCCCGATCAACCTAGGTCAAGCTTTAGTAGGTCTAACGCTCTCGTCACCTGTCATCACGTTTGTTAATAGAGCTAGAGGGTAGTTCGTAGTTTGATAGAGGTAAAGGATCTCAACGTATGGCTCAGCAGCTACCACGTGCTGAAGGATGTTTCCTTCAAAATCGACGAGCATGGGATAGTCTTATTAGTGGGGCCTTCAGGCTCCGGAAAATCAACATTGTTGAAGACTTTAAGTGGTGTAATACCTTCTGTTGTTAAGGGGGTTGTTAAAGGTTTTTCTAGCCCGCCGCTGGAGACTCTCAAGAGTAAGGCCATGTACGTACATCAAGAACCTTGGTTCTTCATCTCGACACCCTATATCTGGTCAGAGATCGTTGGTTACGCCTCGATAAAGTCTTTAAGTAATCTTAGGGAGGTTCTCGAGGAATTCAGGCTCGGTCACCACGTTAATAGAACCACGTACACTTTGAGCGCTGGCGAAATTCAGAGGCTTGCTTTCATAATAGCGGTGAATTCAGGGAAGGAAATACTCTTACTAGATGAGCCCACATCTTACCTCGATAAACACAATTCCGAGACATTGATTAGGTATGCGGTTAAGCTCAGCAAAGACTATGGTAAGACATTTATTGTAGTAGATCACGATCTAGCATTATGGAGTAATTATGTGAGTGAAATTCTGTATCTAGGTGATGGGAAGCTTACCAAGACTTCAAAAAACCCTTTCGAGGAAATCATCAACAATATGCTCAGTAAGTTAAGTCCCGTAAACTCGAGAAGTAGTGAGTGTCTGAAAATACGTGTTGATAGTTTTAAGTTTCCTGATTCAAAGGAGCCTCTACTAACCAATATTAGTTTTGATGTGTGTAGGGGGGAAGTTGTGGTAGTCAAGGGTTCTTCCGGGTCTGGCAAGACCACTCTACTTAAGTTAGTAGCTAGCGGGTGTCTTAGAGGTAATGAGGTGGTTAACGTTAGCGGAGGTCGATGTAGGACTGTCCTCGTGCCTGACAACCCATTACTTTACTTGAGTTCCCCCACCCCTCTTGAGGAAGTTGGTTTGGAAGGTTTGAAGTACCTTAAGTACTTAGGTATTGCTAGTAAGGCTGAGACCCCCATAATGAAGCTTAGCAGTGGTGAGAGGAGGAGGCTAGCCATAGCCTCAGCTCTTTCAAGAGGTTACGAGTACGTCTTGGTAGATGAGCCTACAGCCGGTTTAGACCCATTAAATAAGCTCCACGTTATCGAAGCGATTACTAAGGCTGCTGAAATGGGTGTGGGTTTCGTGATAGCTTCCCATGACCCGTTCGTAGAAATGATAGCTAATAAGGTGGTGAGTATTGAGCGTTCTTAAAAGAATTACTGTGCTCTTAAGGTTGTTTGTTTCGTTGTTGTTTAGATCCATCTTTATTTACGGGGATATTGAGGGGAGGCATGTCCCGTTCCTAATAAACTTGGTTTTGTTGATGATTCAGGTCTTGATGGCTAGAGGAGGTGTTGAGCGTGTGTCGATCGTTTTCACATCAGTTTTACTCACGTACTTCGCTCGGGGGTCTGGTAAAGTAGTTGTTTACTCTGGAGTTTTAGCGTTAATACCTAGTACGTGGTATTTCATAGCATCAATGCCCTTCACACGGGATTTCTTCGTGTCGGCTTTAATAGCTTTAAGAGTGTTCACCATAAGCCTCTCCTTCATCTGCTTCTTCTACTTTTTCAATCCTGTGGAGATCTCGTACTTACTGAAACTGCTGCGCCTAAAGAAGGCGTCTTTATATCCTGTCCTCACATGGAGGGTCGTACCACACATAATGAGGGATATGGAGACAGCGCTGCTCGTTGGTGAGATGAAGAGGGTTGAAGCTTGGAAGAGTTTAGCCGTCACCGTGTTGACTACTGAGGAGTACGTCTCACTATATGAGGAGGGTCTGTTCAGCAAGCCTGAGTATGAGCCTTCTTACTATTACAGCATTAAGCACACGTTCATCACCTTAGTCATTTTGGTGTTTTTGATGGTTGCGGACTTCCTTACTTAGTTTGCACGTACTATATTCCTTATAAAACCTAACTCTATTCATAGTTTGGTTGGTGAGCGGGGATGAGTCTGGAGCCTGGCATGAGGTATGTGAGGAAGTACGTCACAACACAACAGCACTCCGCGAAACACGTAGGCTCAGGAAGTGTGGAGGTTCTTTCAACCCCTTCCATGATTCTCTTCATGGAAGAGACGTGCCGCGTTTTCTCTGACGAACACTTACCTGAGGGCCAGACTACTGTGGGGATTCACGTAGATGTGTACCACGTGCGTCCAGCACCTATAGGGAGTGAGGTAGAGATACGTTCGACACTCTTACAGTTTGACGGCAAGAAGCTAGTGTTTTGGGTTGAGGCTTGGTGCTCAGGTGCTTTAATAGGTTATGGATTGCATGAGAGAGCCGTAGTGGATAAGGAGAAGTTTTTGTTGAGGGTTAAGGGCTAGTGGTGTAGCGGTTCAGCGAGGGAGGAGGTTCCCAACTTTATTTTTTATTTTCCATGTTTTCTAGTTGGGGTATACGTGTATGGATGTTGAGTCGAGGATTAAGTTAGTTACTAGGGACGTAGCTGAGGTAGTGACTATGGAGGAGTTGAGGAATCTCCTCGAGACTGGAGGGGGGTCTGGCTACTTAGGTTTTGAGCCTAGCGGTATCTTCCACGTAGGCTGGTTTGTGTGGGCTCTTAAGTTCAAGGACTTAGTTGATGCTGGGATTAAGATGAATCTTCTCGCAGCTACCTGGCACGCGTGGGTTAATGATAAATTAGGTGGTGATATGGACTTAATTAGGACAGCAGCTAAACACGTTGCTGCAGTGATTGACTCGCTAGGTATTGAGGGCAGGTACAGGCTTGTTTACGCGGAAGACTTAGTCGATAACTCAGGGTACTGGGCTACCTTACTCAGGGTAGCTAAGTCGGCTAGCTTGGCTAGGGTGAAGAGAGCTCTAACAATACTTGGTAGGAGATCGGATGAGGGAGAGTCAGATTTTTCTAAGCTAATATACCCGCTCATGCAAGTAACCGATATCTTCGAGTTAGGGGTTGACGTAGCTCTGGGAGGGACTGATCAGAGGAAGGCACACATGCTTCAGAGAGACGTCGCGGAGAAGCTGAAGAAGCGTAAAGTAATAGCTATTCACACACCCCTAATACCGTCTCTTCAAGGACTTGGCAGAATGGACTTAACAGGACTTAGTGAGGAAGCCCTCGAAGAGCTCATGATGGAGCATAAGATGAGTAAGTCAAAACCTGAATCAGCTATTTTCGTGACAGACCCTGATGAAGTCATAAGGGATAAGGTGCTTAAAGCCTACTGCCCGCCCAGAATCGTTGAAGGAAATCCCGTGATAGAGATAGCTAAACACCTAATATTCAGGGGTGAGGAGAGGAAGCTAACCATAGATAGACCGCAGAAATTCGGCGGACCAATAGATGTGTGGTCACAGGAAGAGTTGGTGAGACTCTACGCGAGTGGAGCGATACATCCCCTAGATCTCAAGAACGCCGTAGCTAACTACCTAATCGATTTTATGAAACCTATTCGTGAGAAACTATTGAGTAACAGGGAGTATAGGGAGGTAATTGAAGTAATATCGCGGTCTGTGTCTAGGTAGCGTTTTAGAAGGGCCGGGGGTGGCCCTCCCCGCCTCACAATACCCCGATACACGGGGAACTTCAGCGGGGCCATAAAAATAATTAGATGAGGGTTATTAAGCTTTAACCTGCTGATTCTTGAGGAGGGGTTTCCTAGTCCTAGCGAGAAGGTTCGGCGACTCCAGCTCCTCCAACCTTCTCTCCAAGTTATCTAACTTATCTACTAAGTCGTTCATGAGTCTCTCAATCATGTATATCTTACCCTTAACGTATGTGAGCTCGTCATTATAATCGTTTAATTTTTGGAGTGTTGGATTCTCGACCTGTATGTTCCCGTAAAGTCCCTGCTTAATAAATATCTTGATTAAGTCCGTTACTTGAATACCCATACTATTAGCCAACTGCCGCAACTCCTCATAAAGCTTATCCGGAAGTGATAGGTGTACTGTCGGAATAGTTCTTCATCCTCAAGAGTAATATTGTAAGAGGAGTATATAAAGTTATCTTACTTTATGTCTTCTAATTGTAAGAGGAATCCATGGAGTGATTATCTGCTGTGTATTGAATACCTCTTAAGAGTAATCATTTAATGGTGGCACGATGAGGATAGTGACCTTCAAATTAGATGAAATCACGTTGAGGAAACTCGACGAGCTAGCTTCCAAGTTAGGTATTTCTAGGTCAGAGATAATAAGGTTGGCGCTCCTCAACTACATGTCTAAGGAAAACATAAGTCCTAAGAAGCAAGGAGTTAAGATAAGACACGTTGTTCTGACTTAAAAAAATACTGTCATAAGTATTCTTATTTCAACGAAAAGACTACGATTTTAGTTTCTACCCATTCATCCAAATCTCTTAACATGAAGTTGTATTCTTTGCCAACCCTCAGCACTTCGTATGGGGAAAGCTTAAGGAAGTAATCGAGTGGTTTGAGAGGCAGGGTCGTGCCTTCAAGCCAGTAATGCATGGGTACTACCGCCTTAGGCCTAATACTCTTAATTAATTCTAGAATTTCTTCAGGCTCTAGAGTGAAGGTCCCTCCAACCGGGGCAAACATAACATGTGGTTCTTTAATTATGTTGATGTCTCGTGATTCCGGCACCTCCCCTAGGTCGCCTATGTGAAGAAACTTAATCTTATCTACCTCAATTAAGTAGAGAATGTTCCTACCTCTCCTCCTACCTTTAAACTTGTCATGATATGATTCCACGCCGACTACTCTATGCTTGCCTACCGTAAACTCCCCTTTACGCATGCTGAATACCTTGGTTTCCTCACCCCTCTTGACTAATTGGTAAGCGTTATGATCGAAGTGGTCGTGGGTTATCAGCACGGCATCTGCCTTAACTCTAGGTGCCGGAAGCCCTACACTAGCTCCGTCATGAGGGTCAACAACTATCGTGAAACCTTCTTCATCAACTATCTCGAAGCATGCGTGTCCATGCCACTTAACCAGAACCGTAAGTAACACCCACTAAAAATTCTTTTTGAGTAAATAAATAACGTAATGAAGTTATGCTGTGGTTAATTCCGGGAGTTATATCCTGCAAGTTCTTATGAGTTCCTGTAGGGATGTTTCCTCCTCAGGGAATCCTATAGACCTTAGCTTCGCGATCAGAGATTCCGGGTCGCTTACTTGATCCCTTACTCTTAACTCTCTTATGAACTCACATAATTCCCACGGGAACACGACCCACTCGCTAGTCTCGTGAGCGAAGAAGTCAGGCCTGATTATGGATTTAGGCTTATAAAACAAGACCGCTGTTCTAACGGATCTAGCACCCCTCAACCTAACCTGTTCAGTAACTATCTCTAAAGTTCTTCCTGAGTCAACTACGTCGTCTACTACTAAGACGTTCTTTCCTCTAACGTCGGCTGTTAAGGGTTGGGTTATTATAGGTCTCTCAGCTCTCTCTTCAATCCCTTTATAAAACTTTACCTCAACCACCCCTATGTTCTCGGTCCCGAGCATATCGCCAAGTATTCTGGCAACTATGTACCCTCCCCTCAAAATACCCACAATCAAGTCTATCTCTAGTCTCTCCTTAGTTATTTCTGAAGCCAGTTTAAGAGAAGCTTCATGTATTTTCTTCCAGGTCAGTATGAGAAACCTGCTCATAACCTACCCCTACCCAAGATGTGTGAGTTCTACTAGAATAATTAGGTTTAAGTAATTAAGCCTTAAGTATCGATCCCCGGGTATTAATCTTGGGTGGGAGGTATGAGCCTTACGTTAGCGGAAGCTTTAAGGTCTTTAGAATCTGTTGCGGTGATCGGTGGTTCCCCGGTAAAAGGTAAGGTGGGTAACGTAGTGCTTGAGAATATCTTAAGGTATGGTTTTAGAGGGAGGGTTTACGTAGTTAATCCGAAATATGATTCTGTTCTAGGCATAAAGTCTTATAAGAGTCTTAGGGAACTCCCTGAGATACCTGACGTGGTCGTAGTCGCCGTCCCTGCTGACGCGGCTGCTCAAGTAGTTGAGGAGGCAGCCGTTGCTGGGGCAAGACTAGCTGTAGTGATCTCATCAGGTTTTAGCGAGGATGAGAGGGCTAACCTACAGAGAAGGCTGGAAAGCGTGGTTAAGTCCCACGGCATAAGGGTCGTAGGACCTAACTCTGCCGGGATAACCCTCAGTAACTCCCTCCTCCACGCAAGCATAGAGGTACTCCCTACTAGGGGGAGTGTTGGCATAGCCGCGCAAAGCGGTGCCGTGGGCGGGGTGATAATCAGTGAGTTAAAGAGGTACTCATCAGGCGTTTCATTCTTTGTTAGTCTAGGTAACTGCGTTGATGTGTCTCCTGAGGAGGTGCTGGATTACGCTGCCGAGGATGGAAGCACTGACGCGCTGATACTATACCTTGAGTGGTTACGTGACGGAAGGAAATTCGTGGAGAACGGTCTTAAATTACTGAGTGCTAAGAAGCCTTTATGTGTTATTAAGGGGGGTGTAGGTAAGCAGAGTTCAGAAGCCGTCAGATCCCATACGGGGGGCTTAACACCTAGTTATGAGGTTTTTAAAGCCGCGGTCGCTAAGATTAGAGGTTACCTAGCTACGGAGATTCAAGACGCTGTAGAGGTTTGCGAGCTTGCTAGACGTTTAAAGGGTCTTCATCCCTCCAGGGTTATGATAGTCACCAACTCCGGCGGGTTAGGAGTGCTCACGGCGTCACACCTAGACTTGAGCGGTTTCGAAATTCCTAGGCCGCCGCCTAAGCTTGTTGAAGCCTTAAGTAGGTTAGGCTTAAGGAGTGCTGCGTCCAACCCGCTAGACTTAGGTGGCGACACGTATATCGAGACCCTAGCTGATGTTTTAGCGCTGAGAGAGCTTAAAGAATACTATGATTTAGCGGTACTCGCTTATGTCCCGACAGCTGCTGAAACTTACGAGAAGATATCTAAGGTCATCGGGGAGAGATATCAAGATTTCAGCTTACCCGTCATAGGGTACTTCGCCGGCGAGGGTTCTTACGAGGTAGTTGCCAGGGTTTCGCAGTTCATACCGGTAATTTCTTCATCTTGGATCTTAAGTAAAGCATTAATATTCATGAGAGGATTTAATAGGGGTGCGGGATGATGAGTAACTTAAATCCGTTGAAAGCCCCTCCCGGTACGAGACTCGCTCTCATGGGTAATGAGGCTATAGCTAGAGGTGTTGTTGAGTCAGGTATTTACGTCGTGACAGGATATCCGGGAACCCCTTCAAGTGAGGTGTTAATGACTATTCACGAGTATGGTAGGGACTTAGACATATATGCTGAGTGGGCCGTGAACGAGAGGGTGGCTTTTGAGGTCGCGTTAGGCGCTTCACTAGGTGGTGCCAGATCTCTCGTGACTATGAAGGGGCCGGGCATTAACGTCGCTTCAGATCCTATCTTATCAGCGGCTTACTCAGGAATTAACGGGGGTCTCACGATACTGGTGGCTGATGATCCGGGACCCATAACAACACAGACAGAGCAAGACAGCAGGTGGTACGCTAAGCTCTCTAAACTACCCATGCTATCCCCTTCATCACCTCAGGAAGCAAAGGATTTCACAGTAATATCTCAGCTTTTCAGCGAGGACATCATGTTGCCCGTCATACTGAGAACCACTACTAGGGTTAATCACGCGGTGAGCGAGGTAGTAACGGGTGAGGCAAGCCCTCCTAAAAAGTACCGTGAGTTTCGTAAAGATCCTCCCAGATACGTAAGAGCTGGTATGGCGTGGAATTTAGAAAGGCATAGGTGGCTTAATAATCAGCTTAAGATCGCTGAAGACCTAGCAAGGAAGTACGGGTTGAATAAGGTATTAGGTGAGGGCTCTGTCTGCGTAGTCGTTGAGGGAGTGAGTTATAATTACGTTGCGGAAGTGTTGGATAATGTTGAGTCATGGGAACGTAAAGTTAAGGTCATTAAAGTAGATATGTTATACCCGATCCCAAGAAATTTCCTGCTTGATTCTTTAAGTGGTTGCAGTAAGGTCTTAATAATTGAGGAACTGGATCCGTACTTGGAAGAATCCGTTAAAGCGTTACTACAAGAGCAGGACCTGAGGGTAGAAGTATTCGGTAAGTTAAACGGTTACTTACCTCTGGAGGGAGAGCTTAACACGCGTGTAGTGTCTCAAGCAATTTCAAGAATTTTAGGTTACGACCTCGTCAAGCCGTCTCACGGTGAGGTGGTTAAGGGTTTCGACGTCCCCTCCCGACCACCCCCCTTATGTCCCGGCTGTCCTCACAGGAACTCATATATTGCGTTGCTCCTCGGCATAGCTAAAGCAGGTTATAAGCGTGATGAGATACCTATCTTCGGAGATATTGGTTGTTACGCGTTAAGCGTTAACCCCCCGTTAAACGCTATATGGACTGAACACAGTATGGGAGCCAGCATATCGATGGCTATGGGTCTTAAGGTAGGGGGTTTCAGCAAACCAGTGGTAGCGACTATAGGAGACTCCACGTTCTTCCACGCAGGACTCCAGCCGTTGATTGAAGCAGTTAATAAGAGGGTGGATCTACTTGTTTTAGTGCTTGATAACTCTGTCGTAGCTATGACGGGTCATCAATCAACCCCTGCCTGGGAAGTCACGGAGTCCGGTAGGGCGACGAAACCCGTGGATATAGTTGAGTTGCTGAAGTCTATCGGTGTCGACAACCTGGCAGTGATTGATCCTTTCAAAATAGATGAGATGATCAGCAAGGTAAGCGAGTTCATTAAGAAGCCTGGTGTTAACGTGATAGTAGCTAAGGCGCCTTGCGCCTTACTTAAGGTTAGGAGGGAAGGTGTGAGGAGTAGATATATTGTCTTAAGCGATAAGTGCGTTAGTTGCTTAGCTTGCGTGAGGCTGACAGGCTGTCCGGCCCTATACAT
>DAIRVF010000007.1:0-19424 GCA_036802965.1 Zestosphaera sp. | reverse complement strand
GTATTATTAGGGTTAATGAGTATTACTCTATCAGGTTTCACGAAGGAATCGTGGAATCACTGTCTAGGAATACTCACTCTTAATACCTAGGAACCGGCCCCCACCGTGGATTGGGGGCGTGGATCATCAATTAGTAGAGTGTGCTTCGTCGTATTAGCTGTCAGTGCTCAGATTTTTAAGCTTCAATACATTCTAGTAGTATTTTAGGGTGGGTAATACAGGTATAGAGTCATGGCTATAGAAGCTGTTTTCAGAGGTTTGTGCCCTAATTGCGGGAATGACATAGAGTCAAGTAGGTTAGCTAGTGGGCTGCCTTGCAGGAAGTGTTTACCTCGTAAGAACATGAGGATGGAGATGATTAGGGAGGGGTATCTACGTAGACTTAAGATTATTGAGGAGAAGGTTGAGGAAATTGACCGTATGTTTCTTAAAGTAATTAATTCTAGGATGTGGGGTCTTCAGAGACTCTGGGCACGCAGGTTCTTCAATAACGAAAGTTTCGCTATGATAGCTCCTACGGGGAGCGGTAAGACGACGATGCAGATCATATTAGCTTTATATGCGGCGGCTCGGGAAGGGAGGAGGTCACTAATACTTGTCCCAACTAGCTTACTAGCTAATCAGGTATACGGCAAGACAGTCTCCATCCGTGATAAGCTAGGGTTAAGTAACGTGAACGTGGTGGCTTACCACAGCCTGATGACTGAGAAGGGTAAGAGGGAAGCTATTGAGAAAGTGGGTGAGGCTTCCATAATAATAACTACCCCGGCCTCACTGATGAAGAAACCAGAGTTAAGGCAGCCAATAAGCATAGCTTTCGTAGACGACGTGGACAGCTTCCTCAGGAGGAGTAGGAGTGTTGAAATAGTTTTGAGGATGCTTGGGGTGACGGAGGAGGACGAGGAGCAAGTCAACACGATACAGGAGCTTGAGAGTGAGGCTAGGAAGCTAGCACCGGAAAACCCTGATGAAGCTAGACGATTACTTGATGAAGCACATAAGTTGAGGGTTTCCCTCCAAGAAAGGGTTAGGGGGCTTGTGGTGGTTAGCGGTGCTACGCAGACAGCTCGAAGAACGAAGAGTGTGAGAATGCTTAACACGCTCTACGGGTTCTCGGTGGGCGGTAAGACGGAGATGGGGAGGAATATCGAAGACTTCTACGTCAGACCTAACGGGAAAACCATCGAGGAAGTAGTGGCTAAGATTGTTGAGAAGGCTGGTGGCGGAGGCCTTATCTACGTTCCCATGGATAAGGGAGCTGACTACGTGAAGAGGTTAGCGGACTTCCTTAAGGGGAGGGGTCTTAAGGTTGAGGCTTACCTAGGTTCTAGGAAGAAAGTGTTTAACGAGTTTGTTGAGGGGGGGTTAGACGCTTTAATAGGTATCGCTTCCTACAGGAGCCCACTAACCAGAGGTATAGACCTCCCCGAAAGAGTGAGGTATGCCGTGTTCGCAGGGGTTCCTAAGTTCAGGCTGAGAATAAGTGTGGAGGATTTTCAGCCAAGTAGGTGGTTAATACTGCTTAACGAGATTAAGGACGCCGTATATGAGAGGTACTCAGAAGAGTTTGATAGGGTTCTGGGAGGTTTGATTAAGATCAGGACCGCGAGTAGGGAGACTTTAGAAGCTGTGCGCGAAGCTTTGAGGAACGGCAAGGAACTCAGCGGTTACCAAGAGTTTGTGAGGAGGGTTGCTGAGGAGTCGTTGTGCTTCATGAACAAGGTGTTGAGGGATCCTGAAGTAGTTGATAGACTCAGGAAGAGCAAAACCATAACTTTTGGTGGTAGGGAGGGTGAGTATTTCTTCATAATACCTGACGCGACCGCTTACATCCAAGCGAGTGGGAGGACGTCAAGACTTTACGTAGGCGGTCTTACGAAGGGTTTAAGCGTTTTAGTAATTGATGAAGAGAAAGCTTACAACGCGCTATTAAGAGATCTTAAGTGGTTACTGGAAACTCTTGAATTCTCAGAGTATGATGAGGTCCGTGTCGCCAAGGTATTGAAAGAAGTGGATAGGGATAGGGATAGGGTAAGGAAAGCTCTTGAAGGTAAGCTGAGAGTTAAGAAGAGGGAGCTCATGAAGACAACCTTATTCGTTGTCGAGTCACCCAATAAAGCTAGAACCATCGCTAAACTATTCGGTAGACCTACTAGGAGAGTAATTAACGGCTTGCAGACATACGAAGTACTCACCGAGAACAGGTTGATGGTCATCACCGCTACCGGAGGCCATATCCTAGACTTAGTTACTGACATAAGGAAGTGGTTTGGGGTTGTCGTGAGAGATTCTTCGTTTAAGCCATTCTACAAGCCTATAAGAAGGTGTGTTAAGTGTGGGAGGGAGGTGCCTGAGGAGGAGGTCGTGTGCCCGTCATGTGGTGGTAAGGTATTCGTAGAGAGTAGGCCCGTCATAGAAGCTCTTAGGAAGCTGGCGTCACAAGTTGATGAGGTTTTAGTAGGTACGGACCCCGACTCCGAGGGGGAGAAGATAGCTTGGGACGTGACCCTATTACTCAAACCATTAAACAAGAATATCTACAGGGTTAGATTTCATGAGGTTACGCGCAGGGGTTTGATTGAGGCGCTCAAAAACTTAACGTCGGTTGACGAGCACTTGGTCCACGCTCAGATAGTTAGGAGAATTGAGGATAGGTGGATCGGTTTTAGCTTAAGCCCCATACTCTGGAAGGTCTTTAAACTCAACTTCCTCTCAGCCGGTAGGGTGCAGACCCCCGTTCTTGGCTGGGTTGTCGACCGCACGAACATTCATAAAGCTAAAGCTGAGTTAGTGACCCTGAAGCTTGAGGGGGTAGAAATCCCACTAATCTTTAAAGCTCCTAAGGGCTTCGCCGACGCTGTCAGAAGTGCGGGTAAGGTTTTCTTGACTGATGTTAGGAGGAGTCTTCAGGAGGTTCACCCACCACCCCCGTACACCACGGACACAATGCTTTCCGAAGCCGCTAGGGTGTTGAAGGTTTCCGCGGTCAAGGTTATGGAGTCTGCTCAAAGGCTTTTCGAGGCAGGTCTCATAACCTACCACAGAACTGATAGCACTACCGTTAGTTCTCTAGGTATCTCCATAGCTAGGGATTACATTGAGAGGGTTTTCGGGCACGAGTTCTTCCATGGGAGGAAGTGGGAGAGGGAGGGCGCTCACGAATGCATAAGGCCTACGAGACCTCTCGACTCTAAGCAAATCAAGACTTTAAGAGCTGCTGGCGTGATATCTTTCGCAGTGCCTTTAAGGCCTGATGACTACAGACTTTATGACCTCATCTTCAGGAGGTTTATAGCTAGCCAAATGATTCCGTCAAAAATAGAGAAAACGTCGTTTAAGCTAGTATTCAACGACTTCAGTAAGGAATTTACTTTCGTTACTCAGGTGGTGGAGGAGGGTTTCAGTAAGCTGAGTAAGTACTTCAACGTCGTTAATTTAGGTGAGTTGAGAGACGGGGAATATCTCGTAACTGAGGTTACTTCTAGAGCCGTACCGGAGCACCCACTATACACGTACAGCGACCTAGTTGAATTAATGAAGAGTAGGGGTATAGGGAGGCCCTCAACATACGCTAAGATCTTAGATACTCTCAAGAGAAGAGGTTATGTCGTGGAAGTAGGTAAGGGTAAGCTAGTAGCTACTCGTAGGGGGAAAGACGTATTCAAGTTCTTGAACGAGAAATTCAATGACTTAATCAATGAGGAAAGAACAAGGAAACTTCAGGAAAAGATAGATTTAATAGAGGCGGGTAAGGAGAAAGCCGAGAATGTCTTGAGGGAGTTTTACGAGGAAATCAGGAATATTAAGGTAAGTTCATCCTCACGTTAAGGAGTTGAGGTTTTCAGTCGTAAACTACTACACTTATTAACGTGGTTATCCTA
Source organism: Zestosphaera sp. (assembly GCA_036802965.1). Classification (GTDB taxonomy): domain Archaea; phylum Thermoproteota; class Thermoprotei_A; order Sulfolobales; family NBVN01; genus Zestomicrobium. Next base: position 15,543 of record DAIRVF010000007.1, on the reverse strand, counting down.
AATAACAGGGTGATTAAGCATGAAGACGGAAATAAAGGACGTAGTAGTTAAGGTGAGCGGTAAGAGGGTCTCACCAACGATGACGGTTGTGAAGAGCGGTAAATACGAGATAATAACTGATAAGATCGGTGGTGAAGCTCCAAGCCCTGTTGAGTATGTATTAGCTGCTTTAGCTGGATGCATAAACATAGTAGGGACTATAGTAGCTAAGGATCTAGGGATAAACATAGAAGACCTGGAAGTAAATGTGGAGGGAGTGATCAACCCGAGTAAGTACATGACCGGTATGGGTGAGAGAGCGGGTTATAAAGAGATAAGGACAGAGGTTCTAGTAAGGAGCGACGCTGACCTAGAGATTCTGAAGAAATGGATTAAGCTAGTTGAGGAGCGCTGCCCGGTAGGAGATAACCTATCCAATACCACCACAGTCATAACTAGCATCAAGAAGATCTAGTTATGGGTTTTACGGGGCAGGAAAAACCTCAAAAAGGTTTCTCGATTAAGTTATTTAAACTACTTGGATCTTGCTACAGCAACAAGACCTCTGGAGTTCCCTGATTTACCGTTTAACTTGTTCTTGTTTACTTTATATATGTTGAACCTACCTCTCCTCTTCCTGTAGAGAATTATGTAACCCTTAATCTTTAGCTGTTTCAGTATGTGTGCCGCCACCTTACTATTCACGTTAAATTTCCTTGAGATTTTCCTCGCATTTATGAAAGAAGAACTGTAAGTTCTCAACCACTCAATCACATCATCTAAGTGTGTCAAGAGTATCACACTCTGTCTAAATTATACTTAAACAAGAGACTAATAAAAGTTTTTACGCTTCGTTTTCGAGAACTCCTTCTTCCAGGACTTGAAGAGATTGAAAAATAACGAATTGCTGGGAAACTATACCTGGTCAGGGTTATGAGGTTAACTTTATTAAAACACGTTTTTTAGTATTATCTTTAGTGTGGGATATGGTGGATGAGGTAATTAGATCACTGATTTACGTTTTTCTCCTAATGCCGAGTGTTGTGATAATGTTTGTGCATAGTGTCCTATACTTTCTCGGCGGGGGAAAGAGTGTTAAGGGGGGTGCGCGTGCAGGCACAGACTTCCTTGACTCAGGCGTTAGCGTGATAGTGCCTGTGAAGAACGAGCCTGAACACATAGTAATCGAGTTAATTGAAAACTTGAGTAAGAGTTTGGGTAGATTAGGGAATGATTACGAGGTTTTGATAGTGTGTGACGATCCTCCTGAAGTAGCCTCAGGGCTTAAGAAGGCTTCCGAGGAACATGCTTTAAGACTGGGGCTTAAGAATTTCAGGTTTTTCATAAGGACTGAAGGACCTGAGGGTAGGGCGGCCGCACTAAATTACGGTATCCTTAACTCTAGGTATGACTTAATCCTTCTCTTAGACGTCGACTCAAGAATACGTGAAGACACCATACCTAAACTAATCTCATGTATTGAGTCGGGTCAGGACGCGTGCGTGGCTAGATGGGTAGGTTATAGCTATAGGAAAACGAAGCTAGGCATCTCCCTGACGTACAGCATGAAGTACGTGGTAGATACGCTCTATAAAGGCAGGCACAACCTCGGCTTCATGATCTTCCCGTTAGGTACTGGGACTATGTATAGGAAGGACGTCTTACTCAAGGTTGGTTTATGGGAACATGACGTGATACAGGACGATATGTATATGGGGACTAAACTACATGGGGCAGGCTACCTCGTCGGCTACTCTGATGAAGCGTTAGTAGAGGTTTCAGTGCCTTCAAGCTTCAGAGCCTTCAAAGTACAACAAATGAGGTGGGCTTTCGGCGCTATAGAGACTTTAAGGAAGGGTTACTTGAGGTATGTAGTTAAGAGAAGTAGGGATCTAGGTTTGCTGAGACTCGTTGAAGGCGGTCTCTTCCTACTACAGTACACGCCTCTAGCGAGTCTCTCCCTCTCCCTAATCCTAATACCTGCGTTATCGATACTACTCCGCGACGACTTAATGAGGATGAACGTGTATTTCCTGACAACATTTTCTATAATGACCATAGCTTACGGGTTAAGTATTTACGAATCTCTCGAAAAACTCAAATTACCTAAACTCAGGGTACTGAAGAGTATGGGTTCTATAGCGGCTTTCACAGTCTCTATATCGCCTTACATTTTAGCTCACACTGTAAAGGCCTTACTCGATAATAGGATTTCCTACGTAGTAACGCCTAAGGGTGAGAAAGAGCGTGCGAGCAGTAGAGATAGGAATCTCACGTTATTTGCTATATACTTGACAGTGACTCTCTTAGGTAACTTGATCATAGGAAATTACTTTACCTCAATGTGGGTTGGGGTATTCCTCGCAGGAATCTTCTACACGTTTTTGAAGGCTGAGAAGATCGTTCATACGTGATAAGTGTTAGGGTCTCCCCCGCTAATCTGGGTATATTCTAAGTTCCTTTCCGTCAACATTCATGTAGACTTCGAAATATCTCTCGAAGCCACTGGTAAGTATTTTTGGCTTGAGTACTGCTTCTATTTGAAAGAGACCTGCTGAGTCATTCATGTGTATCCTTATCCTTGCAGGGGCTTCAGAGCCTTTAACTATTTCTACTTTCTTAATGCTGATTGCTGAAACTGAGTGCATGTCTAGCTTGCCCATCTTATACGGTATTCTAGCCCTTCCCTCAGCCATGTCCGTGCCGTCAGCTACCTTAACGACCCCGGCCTCCAGGGTTAACGCTCTCGTGTTGGTTTCCGTAGCGTAGATAGCGTGCATTATCTCGTGTCTAAGCATATACTTATTAGCCGGGCTCAGGTTAGGGAGTATCTCACGAAACATTCTGTCAATGATGTCTTTAGCTAATAACGCGCCCACGTACTCGTGATCAACTCTATGTACGGAATTACCTATGTCGTGGAGGTATGCGGCAACTAAAACAACTAACTTAGCTTCCTCAACACTCCTAGCAGTCCCGTAAGAGATCGTGGATGGTTTAAGACCTGCCTCAACCAATATATCGAAGAGTTCTAGAGCAGAACCCGAGACTATCCTAGAATGAACTACTCCATGATCGTTATACCTTAACCTACTTACGGCCATCACGTTAGACATCTTTATGAGTGTCTGGATCTCCTCATCCTGCTCCAGAAAATCGTAAGCTTTCTTCAATAAATCAGAAGTCTCCACGTGCTTAACCACTAGTGCGGGCCCTACCACGACCACACCGCATCACCCCACAGAAATAGTGGTTCACGTAATTAAAGAAAATCACGTAGAGTTAGATTATTTTAAAGTGGTCTAATGTTATTAATCTGGGGTGAGGTTTGGTGGCGTCCCTGATTAAGTTGAGGCTTTCGATGCTTGGATCTATAGCTTTAGTGATAGGCATAACGACCCTAATATTATCCGCTATACTGAGTTTGTTCTCGTACGGTGCGGACGTCCTGACAATACTGACGTTTTCCCTCATATTCGTTGTAGGTGTTCACTTCCTTCAATGGTTGGTTAGCCCGTGGATTATAGAAGCGCTCTATAAGGTCAGGCCGGTTACCAGCACGGGGGATCTCTGGGTGGCTGAGATGGTTGAGAAAGTTGCTAAAGCTTCCGGGCTTAAGAGAGTTCCTAAAGCCATGATATCACAGCTAGGAATACCTAATGCTTTCGCGTATGGCAACTTCCTGAGCGGGTATAAGGTGGCTGTCACTCAAGGACTCATAGACAGCCTGCCCCGCGAGGAGGTTGAGGCGGTGGTAGCTCATGAAGTAGGACACATAAAGCATAGGGATGTTGAGGTAATGATGGTCATAAGCATACTGCCGGCCCTGATCTACTGGCTTGGCAGAATACTTATTTACTCAGGCTTCTTCAGCTCGGGACGTAACAGGGAGAGTAAGTCAACGCCCGCACTCGCATTCTTGGTGGGGATGGTCCTCATAGTAGTGTCTTTCTTGAGTAACTTGGTGGTTCTCTACATAAGTAGGCTCAGAGAATACTACGCTGATTCCAATTCTGTGTTGACGTTGCCTGAAGGGGGTAGGAATCTCCAGAGAGCTCTCGCAAGGATTCTCATCGCTTCAGGAGCTATAAGCAGGCCTAGATCCGGGGATATTAGTAATGCTACCAAGCTGAAAGCCTTACTTATATCAGACCCTGAGCTAGGCATAAGGTCTTCTATAAGAGCCTACGATATCGACGAAGTCGTTGAATGGATTAAATCCCAGAAGAGAATATCACCGTTAGAGATATTCTCAACCCATCCTGACCCAGCAAAAAGATTGAGATTCATCGATAGATTAGAGCAAGAAACTAGTAAGACTAGGTACACAATACTTCGAGTTTAATGTATTCCTTGATAGGTGTGAAGGGGAGTAAATGCCTAGTAGTTTTTGGTGGGTAAATACCTCCACTCCTAACATACTCCATTATTTCCGATTTGCTGAAAGCTCTTCGCACCAGCACGCAATCTATTTCATTCCTGCGGAGATCTTCTGAAGCGTCTGAGAGCAACCCGTACCAAGCAAGACTTATTAAATTCCTCACAGCGAGTTCGTCAAGAATTCTCAGCACCCTCCTCTGAACCTCAACATCCCCCTCTATGGACACACACCTACTACTCCTATCAAACATTAAGAAAGCCTTATTCCTCAAGTCCTCATCATTAACTGAGTCTATGCTTAATCCGCACGTCTCAACGTTCAGCCCACTTAATTTATTGAGAAGTAACTCAGGCTCCCCTGAGAAAGCAGGATACCACGTGAAGACCTTGATTCTAGGATCGAAGTAATTCACTATCACCGAAGGTATTTTCCTACACCCTAACTTAATTAGAGCTGCCCACCTATGATGCCCGTCGACTATGAGGTACTTACTACTACCCGGTATGGGCGCCACTATCAAGGGCATGTCGAGGGCGTTATGCTCTCTTATATTCCTCTCTATGTCGTTTAGTCTCTCCGTAACTATTTCCTCATGAGGTAGTAAGACATCCGCGTCAAGCAATACGTACTCCAACTTGATGGCTGGGATATCGTACTTCGGTATTTTCACACGAACTTTCTCTTTTGATGACAATAAGCGACCACCTTATAGTGAGCCGCCAACTCACTTAAGCTCCTTAATCAATTCTAAGACTTTCCTTACCGCGTCCACACCAGCTCTCTCCTGCGCTTCCTCGGTTGAGGCACCTATGTGCGGTGTTAGAACTACGTTATCGAGTTTCGTTAGTGGGTGGTTTGGTGGTAGTGGTTCTTCTTCGTATACGTCTAGTCCTGCGCCGGCTATCCACCCTTCTTGTAGTGCTTTAATTAATGCTTTAGTATCTACTACACCACCCCTAGAAGTATTCACTAATATCGCGTTCTTCTTCATCAACCTCAGCAAACCCTCACCAACCAACCACCTAGTCTCAGGAGTAAGAGGAACATGAACACTAACAACATCGGATTCCCTCGCTAAGGTCTCTAAGTCCACGAACGTAGCACCTAACTCCCTCTCTATCTCGGGACTTGCTCTGTAAACGTCGTAATACAGTACTCTCATGCCAAAGCCTTTAGAAGCTATCGCGGCGACCTCCCTCCCTATCCTGCCAAACCCTATTATCCCTAACGTCTTGCCCTTAAGTTCTATTCCCTCCGCCTCTTTCTTGACCCACTTACCTTCACGCATCTTTCTGTCAGAATAAGCTATCTTCCTAGCTACGGAGAGCATTAAGCCTATGGTTAACTCAGCCACGCTCCTTGTAGGCGCTTCAGGAGTGTTAATTACTTTGATTCCTTTAGCCTCAGCCGCTTTAACGTCTATGTTGTCAAGCCCTACACCAGCTCTAGCGATTATCTTTAGTTTCTCGGCTTTGCTTATTACTTCAGCCGTGACCAGAGGCTTGCTTCTGACGAATAAGATGTCCGCGTCCACTATCAACTCACTTAACTCTTTCTCTGAGGGGTACTCCTTATACACTACTTGGATACCCGCGTCCTCAAGCATTTTTATGGCGTCTCTGTGGATGGGGGCAGCTATTAACGCCTTCATTTCTTGCTCACCCACCCGAGCTCGGCTAACACCTCCTTAATTACCTCCAGCACCTCCTCTATGTATTCTTTAGGCATGTAACCCATATGCCCTATTCTGAAGGAGGTCTTCTTAAACTTTCCGTAACCTGCCGCTATCTCGTAACCTCTCTGACGAACTCTGCTGTAGACTTCATACCCGTCAATACCTTCAGGAGATTTAACGGACGTGATAGTAGGTGATTCGTAGCCTTTCCTAGCGAAGAGTTCTAGCCCGAGCCTCGTAACCCCGTCTCTAACCATCTTGGCTCTCTCAGAATACATGGAGAGCCAAGCACCCTTACCACCCATCTCATCAACAACTCTCAACATGACGTTCAGACCTATTATCTGAGGTATTGGCGGTGTTGAGGGGGTTGACCACTCTTTCTCTTGGTAGTGTAGATACTTCAGCACGTCAAAATACCAGCCCCTGCTAGGTATTGCCTCAGCTTTCTTCAGAGCTTCCTTACTGAAGACCCCGATAGCCAAGCCCGGAGGTATCCCGAAAGCTTTCTGACTACTTGAGAACACGACGTCAAGACCCCACGCGTCAAACTTTATCTCAGCAGCCCCCATCGCGGAGACCGCGTCTACGAAGACCAGCTTGCCGTGTTTCTTAGCAACCTCAGCTAACTCCTTAAGAGGGTTTAAGACGCCTGTACTGGTCTCGTTATACGTTATCGTCACAGCCTCCACCTCAGGATGCTTCCTCAGAGCCTCGTCTAACTCGTCGGGGAAAACAGGCTCGCCAGCGTTCTTCTCTAAAACGACTGCCCTCCTACCATTACTCTCAACCACCTCCCTATACCTGGAGCCAAACTCACCTATTATCGTGGTGAGAACGGCACCGTCTAGCGAGACGAAATTCCTCACGCTAGCCTCCATGACGCCTGTGCCACTACTCGGGAATAAGAGGACGGTTCCCTCACTAGCCTCAACAAACCTGGCAAGCCTCTCAACAGTATCCTTATGTAGCTCCCTATACTCCTTAGATCTGTGACTAAACATCTGAAACTTCATGACCTCAAGAACTTCGGGAAAGCAAGCGACAGGACCTGCTGTGAAAAGTTTGAGGTTCCTGGGCCAGACGATCTTCCGGACTTCATCAATTACCTTACTATTTAATTTTTCTTGATCCAAAGCATTCACCAATTAGGTTTCGTAGATAGAGTTAATAATTATTGTTTCTACTAAACAGGCTAAAACGGAGGGCCTCACGCGTTAGTGGATAAGTATAACGTTTAAAGACAGTTAGTCAAGTACTCAACCTCTATCTTGGAGGCTATGCCCTTACTAAGACTTATTTCCACCCCCCTAACCTCTAGTATGATGAAGCCTTTATTATTGTGCTTCACTAATATCTCCTCGCCAGGCACTACCCCCATCTGGTAAAGCCTTGTTGAGAGACCTCTCCCAACACACACTCTGAGCACACGCACCCTGTAACCTTCCGGCACGCTAGAAAGGGGGGAGACCTGCTTACTCATCACACTGCACCTCCTTAACGAATATAGACTCCCCTTCCTGGTAGGTAAAAACTACTTCAACACCGGAAACGCTCACTGAAACTCCTTTAGAGCCTAAGCCCTCAACACGTACCACGCACGGGTACCCGCAATTAGACTTAGAAAGCTTTTCGAGAACAGTGCTTAACTCGACGTAGAGGTGGGTAACCTCATAACACTTATTAGGAGTGACCTTAGTGAGGGGCATCACCTGCTTGTAATCTTCCTCGCTCAACCCCCTCACGAACGATATGTGGTAACGTAAGCTCGGCTCACCTAATTTATGGTATATGGCTTCAACCACCTCATCAGGCAGGTGCTCCATTTTATGCGCTAGGTAGTGCGCTTTAAGCTTATCAAAACCTAGGAAATCCGTAAGGAAGACCTCTATTATCGCGTGCTTCCTCAATACCTTCTTAGCTACCTCCCTACCTAAATCACTTAGCTTAACCCCCCTATACTTACTTAAGACAACGAATCCCTCATCACGTAGCCTCTTCAAAACCTTACTCACGGTGCCCTCCCTCAAATTCAATTCCCTGGAAATCTGAGATGTCTTAGCCACCCCACAAAGCTCCTCTAAGCGGTATACCGTGAGAATATAGTCCTCTACGGACTCACTCACGCGTCTCCTCATCCCATCACCGAGTATAACTTGCTTGGAGGAAAATAAAATTTAGACTTCTCTAAACTTTAAGATCTCTGAAAAACTCTTTAATATATTCAACGACGGTCAAAACATCTTCATCGCTTAAGCCCGGGTGCATAGGGAGTGAGAGGACGTGCTTAGACGCTTCCACAGAATTAACTAGCTTCTTACTCACGATCAAGTAATCTCTGAGTGCTGGCTGCGTGTGTACGGGACTAGGGTAGTGGACCGCTGTCTGCACCCCTCTAGCCCTGAGGAACTCGCTTAGCTTATCCCTAACGCCGCTACCGTGGACCCACACGGTGTATTGATGGTAGACGTGCTTAGCGTACGACTTCTCAACAGGAAGCTTCAGAAACTTAATTTCTGTGAGTTCCTCGTTATATATCTTAGCTATAGCACGCCTCCTCTCATTCATTTTATCTAGCTTAGCTAGCTGGACATAGCCTAACGCTGCTTGCAGATCGGTTATCCTGAAGTTCCAGCCAATCACTGTGTGGAAATACTTCTCAACCTGCCCGTGATTCCTCTGAAGCTTGACGTACTCAGCTATATCATCTCGGTTAGTCGCTACAGCGCCCCCCTCACCCATAGTCAAGTTCTTCGTAGCGTAGAAACTGAATGCTGATACCACGCCTAGAGACCCTGTTTTAACCCCCTTATACTCAGCCCCGTGTGACTGTGCGCAATCCTCAATCAGGAAGACAGTCCTATCTTTCAGTACCTCCCTCACACCATCCACGTCCGCTGGTTGACCGTATAAATGAACGAGTATGACGGCCTTGGTTTTCTCAGTAAGTCTTTCTCTTAAGTCGTTGGGGTCTAAGTTGTAGGTCTCTAGATTTATATCTACCGGAATCACCCTACCCCCAGCTAGAACCACTGAGGAGGCGGTCGCGAAGAAGGTGAAATCCGGCACAGCTACCTCGTCTCCAGGACCAATACCTAAGGCCCTGAGAGCTAGGTAGAGAGCTACTGTGCCGTTACTTACCGTGAGGACGTGCCTCACCCCTAAGTACCTAGCGAACGACTCCTCGAATAATCGGGTGTACTCCCCCGCAGCTAGATTACCGCTTCCCAGAACCTTAGCTACTTCCCGCACCTCATCCTCCGTTATGTACGGCGAGTTCACTTTAATCGTCGTTGAAGACCCTCTCATAAAATCTGAGAATATCAAATAAGTCTTTAGTTTCTCTGGCAGGGCCGTGAGCACGGTTTTCAGGGAGTTTTCACTATTGATGCTACGTTCAAGTACTCGCAAACGCTTTGAGGGTAGTACATAGCTACTAATTTCCTGAAAGTGCTGACTGACTGGTTAACGAAGTATCTGGGGATTCCGGGCACTCCAAACGATAATACTATTACCCTCGCAGTATTCTTGCTTACTGTGTAGAGCTTGTTCTTCTTCGAGAAGAGTACGTAGATAGGTCTGTTCGCGCTGTCAGCCAAGACTAGCTCATACCCTGAGAGTTCTAAGACTGACTTAAGGCCGGGAATGGTCTCACGTTTAAGTGCTTTACGGAGTATTAGGGGTAGGCTTACCTTATCGCTATCTACCATTAGCGTGGGTATGAAGGTCTTCAGCTCCGTCACGTACCTAATCCCCTCGAGATCGTTCTTGACTCTGGCGAGAGGGTTCCTCAGAAACGTCCTGGCTAGATTCTCAGGTGAGTACCCGGTCTTGCTGTACGGTGCTTTAAGGTAGTTCTTTAAGAAGTCTTTGTAGACTTGAGTGTAGTAACTCAGATTCTTCCTCAACCCTTCCGAGGTCTTCAGCGACTTAACTACGTTAATTAGTTCTTGCCTAATATCCGGTCTATTGACCGTCACGCTGAAATCCCTGCACTCAAGAGCTCCCACGTAGTTAAACAATAGGTCGTAGAGTAGCTCACGATACTTCATGAACTCACACCAGTCTCACATATCTTTATTTACTTCTCCTCAAATAACTAGTTATTGAGGGTTTGAGATGGGTTTCAGGCTAGGGATTCCGAGAAAACCTCGTGAAGCGGAAGTCTTTGACGTCTTGATTATTGGGGCTGGCCCGGCAGGGCTTTCAGCAGCTCTATACTCTAAGAGGCTAGGTCTTAAGACAGCCTGCGTTGGCGAGAACTTAGGGGGTACCCTGAACGAGGCGGGCATAGTTGATGACTACATAGGGATTCAAGAAATTTTCGGTCCGGAATTAGCTAAGAAGTTTATAGAGCATGTTAAGAAGTATGACGTGTCGATCTATAGGGATTTCGTGACAGAGATTGTGAAGGAGAACGATTTATTCAGGGTCTCGACTAAGTCAGGAACTGCCTTCAAGGCCAGGACAGTAATCTTAGCGGTAGGTAGTAGGAGGCGAAGACTAGGTGTTCCGGGCGAGGCGGAATTCGCTGGTAGGGGTGTTACATACTGTGCCGCGTGTGACGCCCCCTTATTCAAGGACAAGGTAGTTGCTGTAGTGGGTGGCGGTAACTCAGCTCTTCAATCAGCTCTGCTGATGACCTCATACGCTACTAAGGTCTACCTAATACATAGGAGAGATTCTTTCAGAGCATACGATGTGTACGTTAAGTCCATAACCAACCACCCGAAAATAGAGCTAGTATTGAATTCAGTGATCAAGAGTATCGGGGGGAGTAAGTCCGTTGAGTGGGTTGAGGTAGAGAATCTAGTCACGCACGAGGTCAGGAAGATCGAGGTGGAGGGGGTGTTGGTAGAGATAGGGTCGGAACCGCCTAAGGAGTTCTTCACTAGGATGGGGCTTAAGCTAGATGAGTATGGCTACGTGGTGGTGGAGCCAGGGCAGAGAACAAACGTGGAAGGCTTATTTGCTGCAGGTGACTGCACTGGCGGACCCCATAAGAAGAAGTTTGATCAAGTAGTTACCGCGGTGGCTGAGGGTGCTCTTGCAGCGCTATCGGCCTACGAATACTTAATTAGAAGAGGGGTTGAGAGGGGGGAGGTAGGGTACTGAGTTAGCTACTCCCAGGTTCTTTTTATATACCTCACACCCCCGTCTCTAAAACCTACAATAACTAAGTCAGCCTCATCAAGGAAGAGACCTACCTCTATGACTCCGGTAAGGCTCTTCAGTTTCTTAGCGAACTCGCTTAAATCCATGTCCTCCGGCGGTATTACGTCGATTATGAAGCCTCCTACGTCGCTTACTACCGGTCCTTTCTTGCCGTTGCATTCCCTGGGCGAGGCTTGTGCACCGAGCTTCTTCAAATCACTTAAGACCATCCTCAACGCGTTAGGTAAAACCTCAACCGGTATAGGGTGCTTCACGCAGAGCTTACTAACTAGCTTCGATTCATCAACAACGAAAACCCTTAAGCGGGAGTGTTTAGCCAGCAACTTCTCCATGGTTAGGGCCGCTCCACCGCCTTTCAGCATCCTACCCTCTAAATCTACCTCGTCAGCCGAGTCCACGTAGAGGTCGAGTTCCTCAATAGATAGAGCGTTAGCGTCCCTATAACCTAGCTCCGCTAGAACCATCGCAGTCTTCGATGAAGTAGTTACTAGAGACTTACCCCTCAGCAACCCCCTCTCATGAGCTTTTCTAATGAAGAGTTCGGTTGTGTTGCCGGTCCCTAAACCTATTAATTCCCTCCCCTCCAAGAACTTGAGTGCTTCAGTAACTGCGGCTAAGCGAGCTACCTGAGCTTCCTCCAAGCCCTCACCCCGAACATATTAACTTCAGTTCAAGAATTAATATGGAGTGAAGAGACTTAAAGCGATGTGATGAAGTCCTCGATCTCTGAGGCGTGATGTGAGTAATCCGCTCTGAAACCCTGACCCTAACAAATTCTTTAGTTGCGTGTTTCACGGTTCTTCAACATAAAAAGTTTATGAAGCCTTCTTGCCTACCTCAACAACTTCCTTGCACTTCAGCTGCTTAACGAATTCCTCTAACTCGTTTAAAGGTATCTTTATCGTGTAGAGATACCTCTTCGTCCTAGCCTTGACCTTAGCTATCCCCTCCTTCTCTTTCCTCACGACCCTGCATACCTCCGCTCTAGCCGATAACTCTATAAACTTGTTCTTGTCGTATACTTCGACGGGCACACTACTCACCGAATACTACATTAAGGGAGATTTTTAAGTTGTCTCTCGTGACTCACAATATTTTTAACCCAGCACGTATTGTTAGGTTAGGTAGGGCTTGATGAGCGTTGAGAGGGACTTTAGGAAGAGTTTGAGAGAGGAGTTAATGAGGAACGGGATCAACCCCTACCCACACGTACTTAGTTTAGGTTACGTTCCCGTCAAGGACATAGTCAGCAATCCTAGGGTTGGCGAGTTGGTCGCTACTGCCGGTAGGGTAGCTAGTCTCAGAAGGCATGGTAAGCTAGTGTTCGTTGACTTAATAGATGACGGCTGCAGGATACAGCTTTCAGTGAACGCAGGCAACGTGGGTGGTGAGAGATTCGAGCAGTTCTTGAGGTACGTTAATTTAGGTGATTTCATAAACGTGAGGGGGGAGCTCTTCTACACTCAGAAGGGGGAACTCACTATCAACGTCAGGGAGTATCAGCTCATAGTGAAGGCTCTGAGATCCCCTCCAGTTAAATGGGGTCATAAAATACTGGATCCTGAGGTCAGGTATAGGAAACGCTACCTAGACTTGATGATGACACCTCAGGTAAGGAAGATTTTCGAGACACGCTTCAATACTATAGCTGAGATAAGGAAGTTCATGTGGGGTAAGGGCTTCATAGAGGTTGAGACCCCCGTACTTCAGCCGGTTTACGGCGGTGCTGCCGCGAAACCCTTCATAACCAGGATTCAAGCACTAGGTGAGGACTGGTATTTAAGAATATCTCTCGAGCTGTACTTGAAGAGGTTTTTAGTAGGGGGCTTCAACAAGGTCTTCGAGATAGGTAAGAACTTCAGGAATGAGGACATAGACGTGCAGCACAACCCGGAATTCACTATGATGGAGGCTTACCAAGCTTACGCGGATTACGATGACGTGATGAGGCTTACGGAGGAGTTGATTAGTACGGTGGCTGAGAGGGTTCTGGGAACTACTAAGGTAAGTTACCCTGTCGGTGAATCAAGCGTTGATATAGATTTGAGACCTCCTTACAGGAGGGTTAGGATGGTCGAGGGGTTGAGGGAGTTTGCGGGGGTTGACGTTGATGTATTGAGTGATGACGACTTAAAAGATCTTCTGAGGACACACAACCTCACGTTACCGGGTGGTTACGATAGGGGTAGGGCTATAGCAAAACTTTTTGATAGGTTGGTGGGAGCTCAACACTTAATACAGCCTACTTTCGTGATTGATTTTCCAGCGTCTTCATCGCCTCTAGCCAAGCCTCATAGAATGAATCCTGAGTATGCCGAGAGGTTTGAGTTATATATTGCTGGCATGGAGTTAGCTAACGCCTTCACAGAATTGAACGATCCAGTGCTTCAGGAAACGTACTTTAAGCAGGAGGAGGAGAGGAGGAAACTAGGTGATGCTGAAGCACACCCCTATGATTGGGACTTCGTGGAAGCTCTTGAGTACGGAATGCCGCCGGCAGGGGGCTTAGGGTTAGGAATAGATAGGCTAGTGATGATATTTACTGGGCAGACATCAATAAAGGAAGTAATTCCCTTCCCTATGATGATGCGTTCCGGCACTTAACTGAAGTGTTTTCAGGTCTTTGATGCGTTCTTATAATAATTTGGAGAAAATATTTTGTCGGTGTGATGACGTGAGGTTAGTGTGTTGGAGGTGTGGTTTTCAGGCTGAGTACAGGCCTGGGTTATATGTCTGCGAGCACTGCGGTGAGCCGCTTTTAGTAGATAGTGATTTTCGTGTGTCTTTGAGGGAGGACGGCACGTTAATTCCTAGGGAGTTAAGGCTCATAACCCTGGGTGAGGGTGGGACACCCGTGATAAAGTCTAGGGAGGGTATCTACTTGAAGCTGGATTACCTCAATCCATCAGGCTCGTTCAAGGATAGAGGCGCTGTCACAGCGGTTTCAGAAGCTTTGGGTAGGGGTTGTAAGCTAATTATCGAGGATTCATCAGGTAATGCTGGGATTTCATACTCTGCTTACGCTGGGCGTGCCGGCATAAAGGCCAGGATTTACGTGCCCTACGACGCGCCGGCGGGCAAGAAAAACATGCTTAAAGCTCTGGGTGCTGAGGTGGTGGAGGCTCCTACGAGGGATGAGGCCGCCAGACTCGCCGTAAGTGATCGGGAGGGGTGTTATGTGGGGCACAGAATCAACCCCTACTTCCTAGAAGGGATGAAGGATCTAGCGCTGGAGCTAGTTAGGGAGTTAGGTGAGGTAGACTACGTCGTTAGTCCGCTTGCTAGCGGCACCCTCCTCATAGGTTTGTGGAAGGGTTATATGGAGTTGGTTGAGGTCGGGGTAGCTAAGCGTGTTCCGAGGTTAGTGGCTGTTCAGGCGTGCGGCTATGAGTCGCTCACCAAGTACTACAAGCCTTGCGTGAGTGTTTGCAGGTCTAGAGCCCAGCTCCCTGACGGGATAAGGTTAACTGATGCTCCGAGGCTACAACACGTTGCTAAAATCCTTAAGGAATCAGGAGGCTTATACGCGGTAATAGATGACGAGTTAGCGATGCCGTATCTGAGGGAGTTGTGGAGGGAGGGGGTTGTGGCCGAGCCTACGAGCGCTTACGGCTATGCTGTGGCTAGGGAGTTGGTGAGGGAGGGAAGTATTTCCGGGAAGGTCGTGGTCATATTAACGGGTAACGGAATCAAGCACGTTTCCGGGGGGATGACTATATGAGTATCGACATCGCAAGACTCATTAACGGAGCTCTTAAGAGGGATAAGGCATCGATAAGTAAGCTAATAACCTTGATTGAGGAAGACCCGCTAAGCTCGATTTCAGTGATTACTCAAATCCCGTACCAGCCTAAAACCGCTCACGTAGTAGGATTCACCGGGTCGGCCGGCGTAGGGAAGTCTACATTAATAAACGCTGTAGCCACCCTGTTAGCTCGTGAGGGTAACTCTGTGGCGATCATAGCGGTGGATCCTAGATCCCCTATTACTGGGGGGGCCATAATGGGTGATAGGGTTAGGATGAAGGACGTGCCTAAGGAAGTGTACGTCAGGTCTATGACGACGCGTGAGGAAGAATCACTGCCTCTGAAGACCTTACTCACTATCGAGTTGCTTGAGCGTTTAGGATTTGATTACATAGTCCTAGAAACCCCCGGAGCAGGGCAGTTCAGTACCAGGATAATGAGTGTAGCTGACACCATAGTCGTCGTCTTAATGCCTGAGTCAGGAGATGAGATACAAGCTATTAAAGCCGGCATAATGGAGATCGGAGACGTGTACGTAGTGAATAAAGCCGACCTACCCGGGGCTAACCTAACCTACAATCAAGTAC